>JADLHM010000089.1 GCA_020848745.1 Deltaproteobacteria bacterium
ATGAACTCGCGCCCGCGCATGAGCCCGAAGCGCGGCCGCACCTCGTCCCGGAACTTCGACTGGATCTGGTAGAGGTTCATCGGCAGCTCGCGGTACGAGCGCACGTCGCGGCGCACGAGGTCGGTGATGACCTCTTCGTGGGTCGGTCCGAAGCAGAAGTCGCGGTCGTGGCGGTCCTTCATGCGCAGGAGCTCGCGGCCGTACTTCTCCCAGCGCCCGCTCTCCTGCCAGAGCTCGGCCGGACAGATCGCGGGCAGCAGCACCTCCTGCGCGCCTGCGCGGTCCATTTCCTCGCGAACGATGCGCTCCACCTTGCGCAGCACGCGGACGCCGAGCGGCAGGAAGTCGTAGATACCGCGCGCGACCTGGCGGATCATGCCGGCGCGCAGCATCAGCTTGTGGCTCACGACCTCGGCCTCGGCGGGCACGTCGCGCAGTGTCGGGATCAACGTCTGGGATTGGCGCATCCGGCTCTTATAGCGTGCCCACCGTCGATTGCACCCTCGTCGCCGCTGTCGACGCGCGGGGCAGAATCGTCGCGACGATGCGCTCGGCGCTACGTCGCGCGGGGTCGCTCGACGGGCAGATCGGTGCGATTCCCCCACTCGTTCCACGACCCGACGTAGCACCGCACGCGGCGATAGCCGGCCTCGCGGAGCGCGATCCAGCTCTGCGCCGCGCGGTAACCGCCCTGGCAGTACGTGATCACCTCGCGGTCGGGAGAAACGCCGAGCGCCTCGTACATGCTGCGCAGCTCGGACGGCGCGCGATAGCGGCCGTCGGGCGTCAGGTTGGCGGTGTACTCGAGGTGGACGGCGCCTGGGATCGCGCCGCCGCGCGCGGCGCGTACGACCGCACCCGTGTACTCGGCGCGCGAGCGCGCGTCGACGATCGCCACCTGCGGATCGTCGAGCGCGCGGAGCACGTCCTCGACGGTCGCCATCACCTCGGGGCGGCGCTCGAGGATCAACGTGGACGCCGTGCTCGGCTCGGCGAACGCCTCGCGCTCGCTCGGCCGGCGCTCGGCGCTCCACTGCCCGAAGCCGCCGTCGAGGAGGCGCGCGTCCGGATGGCCGAAGAACGCGAGCAGCCATACCAGCCGCGCCGCGCGCATGCCGGAGTCGTCCTCGTAGACGGCCACCGGCTCGTCGCGCACGACCCCGCGCAGCTCGAGCAGGTGCTGCATGATCCACTCGAAGGCCTTGAGCGGCGCCGGGCGGGTGTCGATCAGGCTTATGCCGAAGGGATCGAGGTGCAGCGCGCCCGGCACGTGCCCCGCGGCGAACCGCGACGCGGGCCGCGCGTCGAGCACGCGGACGGCCCGCTGCGCGATCCGTTCGGCGAGTTCGGCCGGCGTGATCAGCAACGAGGTCACCCGACGCTTCTACCGCCGGGCATCCGCGGAAGCCATCCGAGCGTGACCGCGCCGGCCGCGCTCAGCTGTGCGCGAAGTTCTCGAGGTTCTTCGCGCGCGACGGGTTGCGGAGCTTGCGGAGCGCCTTCGCCTCGATCTGGCGGATGCGCTCGCGCGTCACCTGGAAGCGCTGGCCCACCTCTTCGAGCGTGTAGTCCGATTTCTCGCCGATACCGAAGCGCAGGCGCAGGATCTGCTCCTCGCGCGGCGTGAGCGTCGCGAGCACCTTGCGGGTCTGCTCCTCGAGCGAGAGCGCCATCGCCGCGTCGGCCGGCGAGATGCTCTGGCGGTCCTCGACGAAATCGCCGAGCGAGCTCTCCTCGTCGTCGCCGATCGGCGTCTCGAGGGAGACCGGCTCCTTCACGATCTTGAGCACCTTGCGGATCTTGTCGGGCGGCATCTCCATCTGCGCCGCGATCTCGTCGGGGCTGGGCTCCCGTCCGAGCTGCTGCACGAGGTAGCGCGAGGTGCGGAGCACCTTGTTGATCGTCTCGATCATGTGCACCGGGATGCGGATGGTGCGGGCCTGGTCGGCGATCGCGCGCGAAACCGACTGGCGGATCCACCACGTCGCGTAGGTCGAGAACTTGTAGCCGCGCTGGTACTCGAACTTCTCGACCGCGCGCATGAGGCCGATGTTGCCTTCCTGGATGAGGTCGAGGAAACCGAGGCCGCGGTTGGTGTAGCGCTTGGCGATCGAGACCACGAGGCGGAGGTTCGCCTCGATGAGCTGGCGCTTGCCTTCCTGCGCCTTGTACTCGCCCCGGCGGATCGCGCCGAACGACTCGCGGAGCTCCTGCTCCGTCATCTGCGTCTCGCGCTCCACCGTCTTGATGCGCTTCTTCGCCTCGCGCACCTCGGCGGCCATTTGCGCGAGCTGCTCGGCCGACTTGCGGGGCGCGGTCGGCCGGGCAGGCTTCGCCTTCCCCTTGACCGGCGCGGCTTCCTTCTTCGGCGGCTCGGGCTCGTTCTTGCGGATCGCCGTGCGCTGCGCGTCGAGCGTCCCGATCGCCTCCTTCAACTTGTCGACGATCACGGTGACCTGGCGTGCCCCGAGCGGCACCTCGGAGAGCACGGAGTGGATGCTCGGCTTGATCGCCTCGAGCCGCTGATCGATCTTCAGCGCCGCCTTCTGCGAGGTCTTCTTCTTGCCGCGATCTTCGACGAGCTTCTCGCGCTCGTTCACGAGCCGGCGGAGCCGGGAGATGTGCTTCAAGAAGGCGCCGACGCGCGCGTCCTCGCGCTGCTCGGTGGCGCCTTCCGCGTTGGCCGCCTCTTCCTCGTCGTCGCCGAAGAGGTGCCGGCCGTCGATCTCTCCGTCACGCAGGCGATCAGCGAGGTTCAGCACGTACTGGAGCGCAAGCGGCAAGGAGAAGACGGCCTTGCGCACCTCGAGCTCGCCCGCCTCGATGCTCTTGGCAATGACGACCTCGTCCTCGCGGGAGAGCAGGGCGACGCCGCCCATCTCCTGGAGATACATGCGCACCGGGTCCGAAGAGTCGCGCAGGAGCGACGAGCGGTCTTCCCGCTCCTCCTTCTCCTCGGGGACCTCGGGCACCCACTCTTCGTCCTTTTCCTCTTCCGCCTCGGAGAACGGGCTGTCCTCGGCGGCCTCGACGGCGATCTCACCGTCGCCGTCGGCGTCGCCGAGCATCGAGATCACGCCGCCGATCTCCTCGGACGCTCCGGAATCGCCGCCGAACTGCTCACGCTCTCCGGCCGGCACGTACTTGCGCTCGCGGCCGATGTCGACGACTCGATTGAACTTCGAGCCCTTCGAGTTGTCGGCGTCGCTCGCGGCCTTGTCCTTCTTGGGTCGGGATATGCTCTTCATCGCCGAGAACGTTCTCCGATGACGGGTGCATGGACGTGGCGCCGCGGGAGCCGCGTGCGCCTGTCATGGGTCGGCACAGTGCAGCCGTAGCTGCTGCTGGCGGGAGCAAAAGACACGGTTCGAATCGCGAGTCTAAATTCCGAAGCCCGCGAAGTCAATACAAACTTTTGATCTACCGAAGGAAAAGGGCCGCTCGGGCGCGGGACATCCACGCCCTCTTGCGCGCGGCCACACGAAGGCGAATACGAGGCGAATGTCTGACCCGTCCGGCCGCGGCACCTCGCGCAATCCCGCCAACCGCTACGAGACCCTCCACGTCGAACGCGACGAGGCCGCTCGGGCCGACGACGACGCGGACGGGCGCGGATCCGAGCCGACCCGGTTCTATCGCGACACCAGCCGCTCGATACTCGCCGAGAACACGAGCCCCGACGTCGGCTTCCGCTTCAGCCTGAACCCGTACCGGGGCTGCGAGCACGGCTGTACCTATTGCTACGCGCGGCCTTCCCACGAGCACCTCGGCTTCAGCGCCGGGCTCGACTTCGAGCGGCGCATCATGGTGAAGGACGACGCGCCCGCGCTGCTGCGCGCGACCTTCCGCTCGCGCCGCTGGCATCCCGAGGTCGTCGCGCTCTCGGGCAACACCGACTGCTATCAGCCGGTCGAGCGGCGCTTGCGCCTCACGCGCCGCTGCGTCGAGGTATTTCTCGAGTTCCGCAATCCGGTCGCCGTCGTCACGAAGTCGGCGCTCGTCGCGCGCGACGCCGACCTCTACGCGGCGCTCGCCGCGCACGGGGCTGCCCACGTCCTGTGCTCGATCACGACGCTCGACGCCGAGCTCGTCCGCCGCCTCGAGCCGCGCGCCGCCAGCCCGGAGCGGCGGCTCGACGCGATCCGCGCGCTCACGGCGGCCGGGGTGCCGGTCGGCGTCATGGTGGCGCCGGTGATCCCCGGCCTGAACGACGCCGAGATCCCGCGCATCCTCGAAGCCGCGGCCGCCGCCGGCGCGCGGAGCGCCGGCTGGGTGCTGCTGCGCCTCGCGACGCCCCTCGACGAGCTCTTCACCGTCTGGCTCGCCGAGCACTATCCCGCTCGTCGTACGCGCGTGCTGAACCGCATCCGCGAGACCCGGGAGGGCCGCGTCTCGGACGCGCGCTTCGGACGCCGTATGCGCGGCACTGGCGTCTACGCCGAGCAGATCGCGACGCTCTTCGCGGTCGCCGCTCGCAAGCACGGCCTCGACCGTCCGCTGCCGCCGCTCTCGACGGCCGCCTTCCGCCGTCCGCCCTTGGTTGGCGACCAGATGCGCCTCCTGTAGAGCGTCGCGCATGGCCACGACACCCGCTTGCGAGGCCCGGGACTTCCTCGTCCGGCGCGGCGACCTTCACCGCACGTCGTTCGCGCCCGCCGTGCTGCCGCGGCTCGGCGACGGCGAGGCGCTGCTCGCGATCGACGCCTTCGGCTTCACCGCCAACAACGTCACCTACGCCGCGATCGGTGAGATGTTCCGCTACTGGGAGTTCTTCCCCGCAACCGACGGCTGGGGCCGCGTGCCGGTCTGGGGCTGCGCGAGCGTGGTCGAGTCGCGTCATCCGGGCGCCTCCGTCGGCGAGCGCTTCTACGGCTACTTCCCGATGTCGACCCACCTGGTCGTGCGCACCGACCAGGTACGCGAGGACGGCTTCACGGACGTGGCGCCGCACCGGACGGCGCTGCCGCCCGTCTACAATCGCTACCTCCGCGTGAGCGCCGACCCCGCCTACGACCCGGCGCGCGAGAACGGCTACATGCTGCTCCGGCCGCTCTTCGGCACGGCCTTCCTGCTCGACGACCTCCTCGCCGAAGAGGGGTTCTTCGGCGCGCGCGCGATCGCGCTCTCGAGCGCGTCGAGCAAGACGGCGATCGGCCTGGCGGCGCTCCTCGCCGGACGAGCCGACCGCGCCTACCGGGTCGTCGGCCTCACCTCGGCCGGCAATGCCGCCTTCGTCGGCGGGCTCGGCCACTACGACCGCGTCGTCGCCTACGACGCGCTCGACGGGCTCGCGGCGGACGAGCCGACCGTGTTCGTCGACATGGCCGGCAACGGCGCCGTGCGCGACGCCGTCCACCGCCGCTGCGGCGACCGGCTCCGCTACAGCTGCTCGGTCGGGCTCACGCACCACGACCGGATGGCGTTGCCGCCGGCGAACCTTCCGGGCCCGGCGCCGGCGTTCTTCTTCGCGCCCGACCGTATCGTGCAGCGCACGCGCGACTGGGGCGCAACCGGCCTCCAGGATCGTCTCGGCGGCGCGCTGAAGCGCTTCGTCGCGGACTCCGAGCGCTGGATGCGCGTCCGGCACGGGCGGGGTCCCGCCGACGTCGAGCGCGTCTACCGGGCGATGCTCGACGGCCGCACGGACCCGGCCGAAGGCCATGTGCTCGCGCTCTAGCACCGTCGCGGCGATCGTCGTATGACGCCGTCCATGACGCCCGAGTCCGTGGTCCTCGAGTTCTGCCGCGCCGTCACGCGCCGCGACGTCGACGCGCTCCTCGCGTTCTTCACCGACGACGCGGTCTACCACAACATCCCGCTCGCCCCGCTCACCGGTCGGGACGCGATCGCCGGCACGCTCGCGCAGTTCATCACGCCCGCGACGCACGTCGAGTTCGAGGTCACGGCGATGGCCACGACCGGCGCGACCGTCCTGACCGAGCGCGTCGACCGCTTCGTGATCGGCGACAAGCGGATCGAGCTGCCGGTCATGGGCGCCTTCGAAGTGACCCCGAACGGCAGGATCCGCGCCTGGCGGGACTACTTCGACATGCAGCAGTTCACCTCGCAGCTCGGGTGAGCGCACGCCCACCGCGATGGCCCGGCGGCGCGATCGCGCGGCGGCCGCCGCGCGGCGCGATCCGGCCGGAACGCCGGATCGCGCGCGCGCTCCTCGCCCTGATCGCGTTCGCCGCCGCCGGGTGCGCGTCGGTCGCGACCACCCGGCCCGGCGCGGTCGGCGTCGAGCGGCGCCAGTCGATGCTGGTCTCGTCCGCGCAGATCGACGGCGTCGCCGCGCAACAATACGCCGCGCTCGTCGCGCGGGCGCGCGAAAAGGCGGCGCTCAACGGCGACCCCGCGCTCGCGGCGCGCGTCCGCCGCGTCACGGGTCGGTTGATCCCGCCGACGCGCCACTTCCGCAACGATGCGCCCGGCTGGCCCTGGGAAGTGAACGTCTTCACCTCGAGCCAGCTGAACGCGTTCTGCATGCCGGGCGGCAAGATCGGCGTGTACAGCGGGCTCGTCCAGAAGCTCGAGCTCACCGACGACGAGCTCGCCGCCATCCTCGGACACGAGATCGCCCACGCGCTCCGCGAGCACGGGCGCGAGCGCGTCTCGCAACAGCTCGCGACCAGCACGGCGGTCGCGATCGGCGCCGCCGTGCTCGGCGTCGGCCAGACCGGCGCGAGCCTCGGCGCGCTCGTCGCCGACGTGACCTTCACGCTCCCGAACTCGCGCCTGCACGAGACCGAGGCCGACCGCATCGGCGTCGAGCTTGCCGCCCGCGCCGGGTACGACCCGGGGGGCGCGGTGACCGTGTGGCGGAAGATGGCGCGCGTCGGCGGCGGCAGCCCGCCCGCGTTCCTCTCGACCCACCCGTCGACCGAGCAACGCATCCGCGATCTCGAGGTGTACGCGGAGCGGGTGCGGCCGCTCGTCGGCCGGCGCTGAGCGCGGCGCCCGTGACGTCGGTAAGGCGCGCGTCGCGGTCGGCGCCGGAGGCTCGTCCGGAGCGCCCCCCTCGCGGCCTCACCACTGCTCGGCGCGCACCGCCTTCCGCTCGTAGCCGGCGGCCCGGAGCGCGTCGCGCAGCCGTCCCGGCATCGCACCGACCCCGCAGATCCAGAAGCGACGGGTGCGGTCGGCGTCGTGGCGCACGAAGCGTTCGAGCACGAGGCCTTCGAGCGCGTCGATCGAACCGAGCTCCGCCTCGGTCGTGAACAGCACGGGCTCCCATTCCAGGCGCGCATGACGGGCGGCCCACGATTCGAAGTCGTCGCGGTAGATGAACTCGTGCTCGTAGCGCGCGCCGTGGAGTACGGTGATCGGCCGCGTGCCGCCGCGCTCGAGCGCGCGGCGCACCATCGGCCGGAGCGGCGCCACGCCCGTGCCCTCCCCCACGAAGACGAGATGCGCCGGCGGCGGCTCGGCGAGCGCGAAGCTGCCGAAGGGTCCCGTGAAGGCGACTTCCGCGCCGGACGCGAGCCCGAAGAGGTAGGTCGAGCCGGGGCCGCCGGCGACGCGGTCGACGCAGATCTCGAGCTCGTCGTCCTCGGGGCTCGACGCCAGCGAGTAGGCGCGCACGAGCGGCGGATCGTCGCCGCCGTGCCCCCGGACCGGCAGCTCGCACGACACGAATTGCCCCGGTGTGAACGCGAGCCGCTCCCCCGCCGGCAAGCGCAGGAAGAGCGAGCGCGTGCCCGGCAGGTGCTCGTGGATACGGGTCAGCGTGGCACGGTGGACCGGCCGCGTCGTGTTCTCGCTCATCCGCGGGAAGCTATCACGCTCGCTTCGCTGGCTGCGACATGCAGGGCGTCGACCCATGCGCTTCGCGCCGGGTGGCGGCGAGGCCGGTCCGTACGCACGCATCCGCCGCCCGGCGGCGGCCCACGGCGACTGCCGATTGAAACGTGCATACCCATGTGTCATGCAGGTGTCATGGAAACCGTGAATGCACTGCAGCTCCGACAGTCCTTGGGGAACGTCCTCAAACGTCTGGCCAAGACCGGGCGTCCGATCCTTCTCGAGAAGGACCGCAAGCCCGCCGCCGTGATCATCTCGCTGGAGGATTACCGAACTCGATTCGTCGACGTCGAGGCGGACCGCCGCCGGACCGAGATGGTCGAACGCATCAAGGCAGCCACGCTGCGACCCCCGAAGGGCCGCACCGCGTCAGAGTTGCTCCGCGACGCACGGCGCGGCTGATGCTCGTGGTGCTCGACGCCTCGGTAGCAGTCAAATGGTTCGTGCCCGGTGAAGGCGGCCGTGCCGAAGCGCTCGACATACTCGACCAGGTTCATCATGCGCGCCACGCATTCGCCGTTCCCGAGCTCTTCTTCAATGAAATGTTGGCCGTGTTGGCGCGCCTCTCCGACAAGGACGTCGCCGTCGTCCGCTCGTATATGGAGGCGCTGCAAGACCTCGGATTCGAGCGCATCGGCAATGGTCGCGAGTTGCTGGCATGCGCCGCCGATCTCGCGTGCGCCCATCGTCTGACGGGTTACGACGCCGTGTACGCCGCGAGCGCCAAGCTCACCGGAGGCTGCTGGCTCACGGCCGATGCCCAGGCCCATCGGCGCGTCAAACGGCTCAACATCTCCAAGGCGGTGTGTCAGGGCTGAGCCGCACGCGTCACGAACCGCGGCTTCGTTCGCTCCTTGCTCACTCGCGGCTTCGCCGAAGCGGCGCGGCAACGACGCTCACGGCCGCAGTGAAAGCCGCCAGTCGATCGGCGTCTGCCCGTGCGCGACGAGCGCCGCGTTGGCGCGCGAGAACGGCCGCGACCCCGCGAACGCACGGTACGAGAGCGGCGACGGGTGCGCCGTCTCGATCACGGTGTGGCGGGCGCGATCGACGAGCGCCGCCTTCTTGCGCGCGTGGTTGCCCCAGAGGAGGAAGACGACATGCTCGCGGCGCGCGCTCACCGCGGCGAGCGCCGCGTCCGTGAAGCGCTCCCAGCCGCGGCGCGCGTGCGAGCCCGCGCGATGCGCCTCGACGGTCAGGACGGTGTTCAGGAGCAGCACGCCCCGGCGCGCCCAGGCGGCCAGGTGTCCGTGCGCCGGCCGGACGAAGCCCGGCACGTCGGCCGCGAGCTCCTTGTAGACGTTCACCAGCGAGGGCGGCGGCGCGACGCCGGCCCGCACCGAGAAACAGAGGCCGTGCGCCTGCCCCGCGTCGTGATACGGGTCCTGGCCGAGCAGCACGGCCTTCACGGCGTCGAGCGGCGTCGCCGCGAACGCGTTGAACACGTCGGGCTCGGGCGGAAACACCGGACCCGCCGCGCGCGCGGCGTCGACGAACCGACCGAGCGCGCGAAACCACTCCGCGTCGAGCTCGTCGGCGAGGGCCTCGCGCCACGACGGCGGCAACGCGACCTGCACGTGAACGGGCTCCGGGCTAGTGGCTGCCCGACACCTGGTTGATCGTGTACTTCGGAATCACGATCGTGATGTCGCCCTTGACGATCGCCTGGCAGCCGAGACGCGAGTGCATGGTGAGGCCGGGCGCGTTGTCGAGCTCGTCCTCCTCCTTCTCGGTGCTCGGCGAGAGATTCCGCTCGCCTTCCTTCACGATGACGTGGCAGGTCGTGCAGGCGCACTTCCCGCCGCAGGCGTGCTCGAGGTGGACGCCGTGGCCGAGCAGGACGTCGAGGATCGAGCCCGGCTCGCCGTCGTGATGGAACGGCCCCGAGCCCTCGAACTCGATCACCCGCTCGGGCTCGCCCGATTCGTAGATGATGCGGATCTTCGGCAAGGGCTCCGGTCCTACCATCACCACCGGCCGTGCGCGACCAGGCACGCCCGGGCGTCAGCGCGGAATCGTCGCGAGGTCCGCCCGAAAGCACGCCGGCAGCATCGCGACCGGCGAGTCGTCACCGGCGAGACGCTCGGCGGCCGCGGCGCACCACGGATCGAGGTAGCGCGCGCGGAGCTCGCGCACGAGCACGGCATCGTCGTTCTCGACCGCGGCGGCCAGTACCTCGCACGCGATCGCCAGGTGGTCGGGCGGCAACACGCGATCGCTCCAGGCCAGCCGCAGGTGGTGGATCGCGCGCAGCCAATCCTCGCGCGCCTGGGCGCCGTCCATCCCGAGGAGCGCGTGCGCCAGGAGCGGCACCGGCGGCGCCGGAAGCGCGGCGTGGAAGACGCGCCAGCACTCGGGCTCGAGCGCGTCCACGGATTCCGGCAGGCCGAGCGCGTCCCAGCTGGCGCGCTTCTCGTCGCGCGCGAGGAGGGGATTCCAGACGCGCGCCCACGCCGTGAGCAGCGCCACCGCCCGGTCGCTCAGGACAGCCGGATCCATTGCGGGGTCACCGACTTCAACCCGGCGCGCTCCCGCGCGGCGCCCTGCCACACCGCCACGGCGAGCCGCCGGAAGCGATCGAGCACCGTCCACCCGCCGAGGCGGAACGTCACGTACCAGAATCCGTCCTTCCACCGCGCCTCGGCGGTCCACTGCGGGGGCGCCGCCTGGCGCTCGACCGTACCCCACCCCCGCGCCGCGATGCGCAGCGGACGCTCGGCGTCGGCGCGCCAGAGAACGCCCTCGACGGGATCGGCCGGCGTGCCCATCGTCATCGCTTGCGCCGCCTCGGTGGCCGGGACCAGCAGCGCGGCGGCGTCGACGAAGCGCGCGGGATCGCCGTCGAGCGCGCGGACGGCGCGCGGCGCGTGCCAGGAGAGCGCGATCGTCCACGTTCCGGCCTCGCTGCTCGTCGCCAACTCGGCCTGCGCGGTCGTCGGCGTCACATGGTCGGCGTACGCGCGGGCCACGTAGCCGCCCGGAGAGAGCGCCGGCGGCGCGGCGCTCAGGACGAGGCTCGTGCGGGTCGTCATCACAGCACCTCGCGCGTGCCGGTCGGCAGGCGAAAGCTCGCGTTCCAGTCGTACGCGATCAGGAGATCCATGAGCTCGCTCGCCTCGCCGCGCCGCCGCCGGGCGCGCTCGTCCCGCACGACCCGGAGCGCCTCGTGCACGCGCGGACCGAAGAGGCGCTCGAGCAGCGCGTCCGGAATCCGCGGCTCGTCCTCGACGAGGCGCCCCGCCCCGTCGAACGCGACGGGACCGACCGGCGGCACGTAGAACACGTTCGGGCCGAGCCCGTACTCGGGATGGAGCGGCAGCGCGACCTTCCACCGCTCGACGAGCTTCCAGATCGGCCCCTCGGGATCGTCGAGGTAGCCGACGAAGCGCAGCCGTCCCGGACACTGACGGGCGCACGCCGGTGCGACGCCTTCCTCGATCCGCGGCAGACAGAAGATGCACTTGGTCGCGACACCGCGCTCGGGATCGAAGAAGACCTTCTTGTAGGGACAGGCCTCGACGCAGAAGCGGTAGCCGTGGCAGCGGTCCTGGTCGACGAGCACGATGCCGTCCTCGCCGCGCTTGCTGATGGCCCGACGCGGGCAGGCGTCCAGGCAGGCCGGGTGCGTGCAGTGGTTACAGAGGCGCGGCAAGTAGAAGTAGTGGTTGGTGCCGGGATGCTCGCCGGCGCCATGGTCCTCATCCCAGTTGGGACCCCACGTCGGCGGCGCGTCCGGGCGGAGCCAGGGCTTCCGCACGCCGCTGCCGATCTCCGTGCGCACCTGCTGGTGATTGAACGTCCACGCGCGTCCGTAGCCTTCGTCGATTCCCGGAACCTCGCCACGCTTCACCTCGCCGGTGGCCGTGCGGCCGCCCGTCTCCTCCCAGCGCCGCGGATAGCCCTCTCCCGGCTGCGTCTCGACGCTGTTCCAGTACGCGTAGGCGGTGCCGGCGTCTCGGTTCCAGAGCTTCTTGCACGCGATCGTACAGGTCTGACAGCCGAGACACTTGTTCAGATCGAGCACCATGGCGAGCTGACGCCCGCCGGCGACCCCCGCCGTTGCCATCGTCATGACGCCGACTCCTTCGTGGCCGCCGCCTGTTCCTTCTCCGCGCGCGCGAGCCACGCGTCGAGATTGCCGCGTCGGATCGACACGCGCGTGTCCTGCACGTGCGTCCCGGGCGCCCACACCCCGAAGCGCCACGTGAGCTGCCCCGCGTCTCCGGCGAAGTGCATGGGGTTCATGAGCCCCGGGGTGATCTGCTTGTAGCTCTTGTGGCCCGGGAACTGGTGCGGCTCCCAGGCGTGGAAGTAGTAGGCGACGCCGGGGCGGACCATGGTCGAGTGCTTCGCCCGCATCAGCATCGAGCCGTAGTCGTTGGCAAGCTCGGTCCAATCCCCGTCGGCGACGCGCAGGCGGGCCGCGTCGCCGGGGTTCAGGTAGATCAGCGGCTCGCCGCGCTGCAGGCGCAGCAGCATCGGATCGTCGCGCCACACGCTGTGGATGCTCCAGCGCGCGTGGCACGAGACGAGCTGGAACGGATGGTCGCCGCCGGCTTTCGGGCTTTCGATGTGGGTCGGCAGCGCCTCGCCCGCCTCCAGGAACCACGCGTGGTCGATGTAGAACTGCTGGCGCCCGGTCAGCGTCGGCCACCGCCACTTCTTCTCCGTGAAGAGCGTCGCCGCCCGCAGCACCCCGTCTCCCGTCCAGTCCTCGTTGAAGAGCTGGGGCTGGCCGCCGGTGGCGCCCGTCCCGGTGTACTTGGCGATGCCGGTTTCCTTCAGGCGCTCGACCGACATGCCCTTGGTCGACGTGCTCTTGTCGAGGATCTCCTGCGCGACCTTGGCCGCGTCACGGGGTCCGAAGACGCCGTGGTACGAGAGCTTGTCGGCGATCCGCTGCAGGTCGATCGGACGCTTGCCGCAGCCCGCGAGGATCGGCGTGCGGCGCGCCCGGGCGACGGCCTGCACGCGCTCGGCCAGCAGGGAAAAGATCTCCCACTCGTTCTTGGAGTCCCCGATCGGGCGGACCGCCTCGTCGCAGTAGTGGAGGTAGGGCACGTAGGCGACCGGGTACTTGAAGCCGGGCTTCTCGTAGTAGCCCGCGGCCGGCAGCAGGTAGTCCGCGTGCATGCCCGTGAAGGTGAGCTTCGGGTTCACGTCGACGATCAGCTCGAGCGCCGGCCACATCGTCTCGATCGCGCGCTGCGGGAGATTGGTGCGGCGGAGGAAATTGTTGCCGCCGGTGAACCACGCGCGCGGCGGTACGTTGCGCGGCAGCCGCGGCATCCACCCCTGCTTGCGGGATTCGTCGTCGTACTCGCTGAGGCTGCGCGGGTAGAGCCCGTGGAGCTCGCGGTCGAGGTCCCCGCGCACGCCTTGGTACGCGAGGTTCATGGACGCCGAGTTGGCGATGCAGGCGTTCCGCTCCTCGACGTGGCGCCCGAGCTCCCATTCGACCTGCGCCTTGCTCTTGCGGCGCATCACCTGGTCGAGCACCAGGTCGAAGAGGATGCCCTTCTCCACCAGGTCGAAGATCTCGAAGCGTCCGCGCAGCCCGGTGCGCTCGACGCCGGCCATCACGCCGTCGAACCCTTCCATCCCGACCCATCCGGTGTTGTGGAAGCCGCTGCCGCGCCGGCCCACCGCGCCCTTGAGCGCCAGGCAGAGGATCTTGGCGCGGTTCATGTGGTCCGAGTGGAGGTAGCGATTCGAGCCCCAGCTCGAGAGCACCATCGGACGCTTGGCGCGGGCGAAGCCGTCGGCGAAGCGCTCGACCTGGACGCGCGACAGGCCCGTCACCCGCGCGGCTTCGTCGAGCGTCCAGGGCTCCAGGTGCTCGCGGAGGAGCGCGCCGACCGGCGCGACGCCGACCTCCGCGCCGTCGGCGACGGTGACGGTGAACCGCCCTTCGAGCGCGGGCTCCAGCCGTCCGAGCGCGAGCTTGCCGTCGGCGGCATTGCCGGCGCAGCCGGGCGCGACCGCCGCCCGGCCGGCCGCGAGATCCCACAGGTACAGGATCTCGGGATTGCCGCCCGCCTTCAGGTCCGACTCGCGCAGGAAGCGTCCCGTGTCGAGGCGCACGAGCATCGGCAGATCGGTCTGCTCGCGGACGTAATCGTGGTCGACGTGGCCGCCGTCCCAGACGTAGCGCGCGGTCGCCAGCGCCAGCGCCGCGTCCGTGCCGGGCCGGAGCGGCAGCCAGAGATCGGCGTGGCTCGCCGTGGCGGAGTACTGCGGGTCGATCACGACGAGATCGGCGCCCGCATACTTCGCCTCGAAGAGGAAATGCGCGTCGGGGATCTGCGTGACCGCCGGGTTCATCATCCACACGACGAGATGGTCGGACAGGAACCACTCGTCGGCGCTCCCGCCCATGTGGGGAAACCCGAACGTCATCGTGGCGCCGACGTTCAGGTCGCCGATCTCCGCCCAATCGTCCATCATCGACGCGCCGAAGAAGCCGAAGAAGCGGGCGCGCACGGCCGTCGTCGGTCCCTGGTCGAAGTGCGGGCCGAGGTCGTGGACGACGGCGTCGGTGCCGTCGCGCTCCGCGATCGTCACGATCGTGGCGGCGATCTCGTCGAGCGCCTGCTCCCACGAGACGCGCTCCCACTTCCCGGCGCCGCGCTCGCCGACCCGTTTCAGCGGGACGGTCAGCCGGCTCGGGCCGTACATCACCTCGGTGTAGCAGGCGCCCTTCTGGCAGCCGCGCGGATTGAAGTCGGGTACGCCCGGCTCGGACGCCTCGTAGTTCGCGGACTGCTCCTCGCGGACGACCAGGCCGTCCTTGACGTAGAGATCCCAGTTGCAGGCGCTGCGACAGTTGAGCCAGCCGTGCGAGCCCTTCTTGACCGCGTCCCAGCTCCACCGCTCGCGATAGAGATCCTCCCAGGTCCCGAGCTTCGGGGGCCGACGCCCGGACCCGGCGGCGAGCGGCGCCCCGGCGCGGACGAGCAGGGAGCACCCCGCGGACGCAGCGGCGGTCGCGAGCGCCGCGAGGCGGAGGAAATCGCGCCGACGGAGCACCGGATCGAAGCGGTCGTTGACGTCGCGTGTCACGGCTCCTGCTCCTTTTCGATGCGTCACGGTGACCCATCGAACATCTACTTGTTGCCGACAAGCCAATTGCATCGGCAACTCACCATGTACAAGTGACCTATACGCGCAATTCCTTGTCGGCGACAACCGATTTCGCTAGCATCCCGTCCATGGCCACCCCCAGGGCCCGCCGCCGCGAGCCCCTCAGCCACCGGGAGCGCAGCGATCTGGCCGTCGGGCGCATGGTCTC
This sequence comes from Deltaproteobacteria bacterium, assembly GCA_020848745.1. Taxonomy (NCBI): domain Bacteria; kingdom Pseudomonadati; phylum Myxococcota; class Myxococcia; species Deltaproteobacteria bacterium. The sequence continues at coordinate 15,095 of JADLHM010000089.1, forward strand.
GGCCGCCCTGCGGATGATGGGCGAGCAGGGCTACGAAGCCGCGACCCTGGCGGCGATCGGCGAGGCCGCCGGTTACAGCCGCGGCCTCGCGACCCACCACTTCGGCTCCAAGGCCGACCTCTTCGCGGAGGTGCTCCGCTCGGTCACGAGCGAGTTCATGGCGACCGTCGAGCGGCGGGTCGGGCGCCGGACCGGCGTCGACGCGTTGATCGCCTTCGTCGCCGCCCACCGCGAGCTCGCCGAGGGCGAGCCCGAGCGGGTGCGCGCCCTCTTCGTGCTGTCGTTTCAGTCGCTCATCGTGCACTCGCCCATGAAGGACGCCGCCATCCGCCAGCTCCTCGGCTATCGCGACTGGGCCCAGCGCATGATCGAGCGCGGCATCGCCGACGGCGTGGTGCGGCGCGACGTCGATCCCCACGCCGAGGCGATCCAGTTCTGCGGCGCGCTCTTCGGCCTCACGTTGCAGTGGTTGATCGACCCGGTCGGCACCCCGCTCGACCGCGCCCACGCGCAGCTCAACGCGCGGCTGGAGCGCGACCTGCGCGCCGTCGGGTCGCGTCGCGTCCGCGCGCCGCGCGCGTGAGCGGCACGCGTCGGACCCCCGCCTTCCGCGCCGACGCCTCGATGTACTTCCGGCTCACCGGCGAGAGGTCGTACGGGTCGACGCGGGTCTCGATGATCGCGAAGCCGTCGGCGCGCTCGGCGTCGGCGAGGGCGTCGCGGAGCTCGGCGACGGTCGACGCGACGTAGCCGGCGCCGCCCCACGCCCGCGCGAGCTCGGCATAGGGCCAGTTCGGAATCGCGAGGAGGTCCTCGCGCTCCGCGATCGGCCGGAAGATGCCCCACCCGCCGTTGTTCATGAGAATCACGATCGGGCGCAGGCCGTAGCGCGGCGCTTGCGCGATCTCGACGCCCGTCATCTGGAACGCGCCGTCGCCGCAGAGCACGATCGGCCGCTTGCCGGTGCCGATCTCGAGCCCGAGCGCGCCCGGCACGCCGAAGCCCATCGACGCGTAGTACCCCTGCGCGAGATACGCGCCGCCCCGGCCGATGCGGACGTCGAGGCCGGCGAAGAGCATGTCGCCGGACTCGGCGATGACGGCCCAGCCACGCTTGCCCGCGAGGAAGCGGTTCACCTCGCGCAGCATGCCGGCGACGGTGACCGCCCGGCCGAGGGGTCCGCGCGCCGGCTTCAGGTTGTCGGCGTACGCCACCGGCTCGTGATGGCGGCGCAGGCGCTCGCGCCGGAGCGCGCGTACGAAGTCGCGGATGCCGACGTCGGTATAGGTGTGGCAGCTGACGTTGACGCGGTTGCCGACCGCCCAGATGGAGCGGTCGCGGGTGATCTGCGGCGGCTGGCTCCCGAGGTTCATGTCCGTGAGGAGCGTCCCGAGGTTGAGCACGAGGTCCGCCTCGTCGACCCGGCGGCGGATCGGCGGCGGGCTGAGGGGCCCGATGTGCACGCCCATCGCGAGGGGGTGGTCCATCGGAAAAGCGCCCTTGCCGAGCACGGTCGTCATGCAGGGCGCGCCCATGCGCCCGACCAGCTTCACGACCTCGCGCTGCAGCTTGTAGCGGAAGGTTTCGATGCCGACGATCACGACGGGCTTCCTGGCGCCGTTGAAGCGCGTCGCCGTCTCGCGCGCGGCCTCCGCGGTCTTGCGCTCGTCGGAGCGCGCGAACTCGAGGCCGCCGTCCCAGGCGCGGATCGCGTCGGGCACCTCGATCACGCGATCGACCATGTCGCGGTGGATCTCGAGGTAGCCGGGACGCTGCTCGCGCCAGATCGCGCGCACGACGCGATCGATCTCGTCCGCGACCCGACGGGGATCGTCGAGGATCGCGGCGGCGCACGTGATCTCGTCGTAGACCTTGTATTGCGACTCGATCTCCTTCGCCTGATGGTGGATCAGCTGGCCGAGCTTGCGCTCCTCCTCGCCCGGACCGCCGCTCACGACGAGGATCGGCACGCGCTCCGAGAACGAGCCCGCGACGGGGTTCACCATGTTGAATCCGCCCGCGCCGTACGTGACGCAGACGACGCCGATGCGGCCGGTCGCGCGCGCGTAGCCGTCGGCGGCGAAGCCGACGCCCGGCTCGTGCGACAGCGTCACGATGCGCATACCGCGCGGCCGTCCGAACTTGAAGAACAAGTTGATGACGAGGTCGCCGGGGATGCCGAAGAGGTGCGTGACGCCGATCTTCTGGAGGTAGGCGACCAGGAAGTCGCCGACCCGCATGCGGGGCTTCATGCGAAGAACTCCTCCACGTTGACGCTCGGGACGACGACGGTGCGCGGGGCGTCGTCGCGGAACACGCGCAAGAACACCTCGTCGCCCGCCCGGTGGTCCCACAGACGCTCGTAGAGCTCGCGGCGCGATCGCACCGCGTGATCGCCGACGGCGAGCACCATGTCGCCCGGCGCGAGCCCGGCGGCGGCGGCCGGCCCGCCGTCCAGGAGCCCCGCGACCACGACGTGGCCGCGCAGGAGGTAGCAGAACATCCCGAGCCAGGCGCGCGACGGCCGGGTGGTACGGCGACCGTGCCGCAGCAGCTCGTCGCGGTGCGCGACGTAGTGTTCGATCGGGATCGCCAGCGAGAAGCGGCCGATCTCGCTCATGTTGAGCGAGACCACGCCGGCGATGCGGCCGCGCCGGTCGATCAGCGGACCACCGCCGAGGCCGGGATTCATGGCCGACGCGAAGATCGCGCGCTCGAGCGCGTACTCCCAGTTGGCGTCGAAGTGCTCGAGGGCGGTGATGCCGCCCGAGCTCGCGCGCCGCCCGGCGTCGCCGATGCTCGCGACGATGAAGATCTCGTCGCCGACCGCGAGCGGCCCGGACCCGTCGGCGAGCGGCAGCGCCTGGAAGTCGTCGCCCGACGCCTGCACGAGCGCGATGCCCGAGGCGAAGTCCTGCGCCACGACCTCGGCCGGAGCCTCCCGCCCGTCGAACGTCGTGACGTGCACGGCGTTCGCGCCGAGGACGACGTAGTTGGCCGTGACGATGAGGCCGCCCTTGTCGATCACCGCCCCGCTGCCGGAGCGCTCGGTGCCGAGTACGCTCGCCGACCGGTGCGCGTCGGGCACCGTCGCCCGCAGGTGCACCGTCGCCGGGAGCGTGCGCTCGAGCAGTCGGACGGAGGCATTCATGCGACGCAACGCCTCGAGCGCGCCGGCGCGCGCGCCGCCTTGCGGAGGCCGATCCCGGTCTTTATGACGGAACCGGCCATGCACGTCCGCGAGCTCCCGCTCGGTTGCGAACCGTGGTCGCTCTTTCGCGTGCTCGCCAGCAAGGAGCGGCCTTTCTTCATCGACGCCGGACAGCCCTGGGGAGAGGAGTGGTTGTCGTGTATGGGTTTCCGTCCGCGGATGCAATTCCGCGTGACGGCCGCCGACGCGGCCGAGGCGCCGCTCGCGACCCTCGATGCGCGGCTCGCGGAGGTCGCTCCCGAGCGCCGCGCGGCGGCGCGCCGGCGCGCGACGCTCGGACCGCAGAGGGTGCCGTTCGCCGGCGGCGTCGTCGCCGCGCTCGCGTACGAAGCACGCCACGCGATCGAGCGCGCGGCCCCGGCGCCGGGCGAAGCCGTCGACGCGCCCCGGCTCGCGGGCGGCGTGTACGACTGGGCGCTCTCGTACGACCATCGGGCGCGACGCTGGCGGCTCGCGAGCTGGCATCTCGACGCGCGCGCGCTCGCGGCGGTCGCCGAGGAGATCCGCGACGCGGCGCGCGACGCCGCGCGGAGCGCGCGTCCGGCGGTCCTCCCGACGCACGCCTCCGCCGTCGTCGCCGGCCGCGACGCCGACGCGTACGCCGCGCGCGTCGCGCGCATCCGCGAGTATATCGCGGCGGGCGACGTCTATCAGGTGAATCTGACCGACCGCTTCACGATCCGCCTTCCCGCGCCGCCCGTCGACGTGTACGAGCGCCTGCGCGCGACGCAGTCCGTGCCGTTCGGCGCGTACCTCGATCTCGGCGTCGAGCGCGTGTTGTCGGGGTCGCCCGAGCTCTTCCTTCGCCGCCGCGGCGAGCGCGTCACGACGTGCCCCATCAAAGGGACCCGGCCGCGCGGCGCCACGGCGGCCGGCGACGCCGCGCTCGCCGCCGACCTCGCGCGCGACCCGAAAGAGCGCGCCGAGCACGTGATGATCGTCGACCTCGAGCGCAACGATCTCGGGCGCGTGTGCCGGACCGGCAGCGTCGCCGTCGAGCGCCTCGCCGCCGGCGTGCCGTTCGCGACGGTGCAGCACCTGGTCTCGACGGTGAGCGGACGGCTCCGGCCGGCGGTCGCGACGAGCGATCTCCTGCGCGCGACCTTCCCGAGCGGCTCCATCACCGGTGCGCCGAAGATCCGCGCCATGGAGATCATCGCCGAGATCGAGGGCGCGCCGCGCGGCTTCTACACCGGTGCCGTCGGGTGGATCGACGCGAGCGGCGACTGTGACCTGAACGTCGCCATCCGCACCGCCGTCGCACGCGGCGAGACGCTCGCGTACCACGCCGGGGGCGGCATCGTCGCCGACTCGCGCGCCGAGCGCGAGTATGCCGAGCTCCACCTCAAGGCCGCGGCGTTCTTCCGCGCGCTCGGCATCGCCGACGCGGACGACACCGCCGCCGCGACGCGGCGGGCGTCGCGATGAGCGGACGCGACCTCGTCCTGCTCCTGAACGACCGGCTCGTCCCAGCGCGGCGCGCGACGATCTCGGCGCTCGATCGCGGCTTCGTCTACGGCGATGGCCTCTTCGAGACCGTCCGCACCTACCGCGGTCGGCCCTGCGGCCTCGCCCGCCACCTCCGCCGGCTGGCGCGCTCGGCGCGCGTGTTCCGCATCCCGTTCGACGGATCGCTCGCGCACTGGGAGCCGCGCGTGCGGCGCGTGCTCCGCGCCAACGATCTCCTCGCGACCGACGCCGCCGTCCGGCTCACCGTCTCGCGCGGCGCGGGCCCGTTCGGCATCGTGCCCCCGCCGCGCCCGAAGCCGACCGTGATGATGCTCGCGACGCCGGTCGATCCGCGAATTCCCGTGGCGCAGGCGCGCGGCGTGACCATCTGTTTCTTTCCCTTCCGCCTGGTCACGGCGACGCTCCCGAGCCACAAGACACTGCACTACCTCCCGGCCGTGCTCGGCAAGATGATCGCGCGCCGGCGCGGCGCATGGGAGGCCGTCTATCTCGGCGCCGACGACACCGTCTTGGAAGGCACGACCAGCAACGTCTTCGCCGTCACGCGCGGACGGCTCGTGACGCCACCGCTGCACGGCATCCTCCCCGGGGTCACGCGCCACGCGCTGACGACGCTCGCGAAGCGCGCCGGCATCCCGCTCGTCGAGCGCCCGCTCACGCGCCGCGCGCTCCTCGCCGCCGACGAAGTGCTGCTCACCGCCTCGACGATCGAGGTGCTGCCGGTGGTGCGGATCGAGACCGTGCGGATCGGGAACGGAACGCCGGGACCGATCACCCGCCGGCTGCAGGACGAGTACCGCCGGCACGTCGCGCGCACGCTCGCGGCTCGTCGCGTCGCACGCGCGACGCGACGGCGCCGCTGAGAGGACCGGCTGCGTGAACGCCGCACGCCGCCTCGGGTCTCACCTCGCGCTCGCCGGGCTCGCGGCGGCGCTCGCGATCTGCCCGTGCGCCCATGCCGCACCGCCGAACGTCGTCGTCGTGATCGCGGACGACATGGGCTGGGGCGACGTCGGCGTGCACGGCGCGACCGACGTCCCGACGCCGAATCTCGACGCCATCGCTGCCGAGGGCGTCCGCTTCGCGAACGGCTACGTCAGCGGCCCGCAGTGCTCGCCCGCCCGCGCCGGCCTCCTCACCGGCCGCTACCAGGAGCGCTTCGGCCACGAGTTCAACCTCGGCCCGCACGCCGCCGGCTTCGGTCTCCCACTCGACGAGACGACGCTCGCCGACCGCATGAAGGCGGCCGGCTACGCCACCGGGCTCGTCGGCAAGTGGCATCTCGGCCTCGCGCCGCAGGTCCATCCGCTGCGCCGCGGCTTCGACGAGTTCTTCGGCTTCCTGGCCGGCACGCACCCCTACCTCCCCGGCCGCGAGCCGCTCCTGCGCGGCATCGAGAGCGTCGCCCAGACCGAGCACCTCACCGACGCGATCGCGCGCGAAGCGATCGCCTTCGTCGCCCGCCACCGCGCGCGGCCGTTCTTCCTGCTCGTCGCCTTCAACGCGGTCCACGGACCGCCCGAGCCCGACCCGGCGCTGCTCGCGCGTTTCGGCGCGATCGCAGACCCGAAGCGCCGGGCCTACGTCGCGACGCTCGCCGGCATGGACCTGGCGATCGGCCGCCTCGTCGCGGCGCTGCGGGACGCGCGGATCCTCGACGAGACCCTCCTCGTCTTTCTCAGCGACAACGGCGGCTGGACGATGCCCGGCAACTCGCAGAACGGCGCCTCCAACGCGCCCTTCCGGGGCTCCAAGCGGACGCTGCTCGAAGGCGGGATCCGCGTACCCTTCTTCGTGCGCTGGCCGGCGCGGCTGCCGAAGGGCGCGGTATTCGCGCCGCCCGTCATCCAGCTCGACCTGGTGCCGACCGTGCTCGCGGCCGCGGGAATCCCGGCGCCGCCCGCCGCGCGGCTCGACGGCGTGGACCTGCTGGCGCATCTCGCCGCCGGCGGGACGAAGCTCTCACCGCCGCATGAAGCGCTCTACTGGCGGTTCGGCCGGCAGATGGCGATCCGCCGCGGCGACTGGAAGCTCGTCCGCTACGATCGCGCCGTCGAGGGCGGCAGCGGCCTCTCGGACGCGCGACTCTACGACCTCGCGCGCGACCCCGGCGAGTGGACCGACCTCGCGGCCGAGCACCCGGACGTCGTGCGCGGGCTCCGCGACGCCTGGGATCGTTGGAATGCCGCGAACGCCCGGGCGCGCTGGAGAGCGGCGCCGCACTGAGCGCGGCGCCCTCCGCCGCCTGTCGGTTGCAAACCCACTGTCACGGATCGTGCGATGATGCCTGAAGAACTCGTGTTTACCGGCAGGACCCGCGTGATCGCCGAGCGGCTCGTCGAAGCAGCATTCCCGGCGGGCGAACAGTTGCCGGCACCGGATGCGGCGGCGCTGCTGTCCTCCGTCGAGGCGTCGCTCGCCGGCAACGCTCCGGTGCGGCGCGCAATCACCGGTCTTCTGTGGTGGCTGGAGTTGCGCCATTTCGCCGGCCACGGGCGTTCGTTTTCCGCTGCCACACGTGCCGACCGCAGCGCATTCCTGCGCGCCAAGGCCGGCGGCCTGCTCGGCGGCAATCTGCTGCGCGCCGTTTCGGCTCCTTTCCGCACGGCTTACCTGCTCGATGAAACAAATATGGCGCGCATGCAAACGCGCAACGGCGTGCGCGTATCGGCACTCCTCGACGACGCACGCTGGCGCACGCAGGTTTCCCTTGCGGAGCAGGCCGCCGGCGATGAAGAAATCGAGTGCGACGTCGTCGTCATCGGCACCGGCGCCGGCGGTGCGGCCGCGGCATACGAACTGGCCAGCCACGGCCTTGCGGTGGTGATGATCGAGGAAGGCAAGTATTACGATCGTCGCGATTTCAACGGCAAGCTCACCGAAGTCATCCCGAAGCTGTATCGCGCCTTCGGCTCGACCATCGCCATCGGCAACACCTTCATCGCCATCCCCATCGGCCGAAGCGTGGGCGGCACGACGACGATCAACTCCGGAACCTGCCTGCGGACACCGGAAGCCACGCTCGCCGAATGGCGCGAAGCGGGGCTCGCCGATTTCACGCCGGAGAACCTCGCACCGTATTTCGAGCTGGTCGAAGAAGTGCTCAAGGTGCAACCGGCCGATCCGCAATACGTCGGCGAGATCGGCAAGGTGATCGCCGAGGGCGCGAAACGCATCGGCATGAAGGACATGCGTCCGTTGCAACGCAACGCCGAGGGATGCGATGGTCAGGGGCTCTGCCAGTTCGGCTGCCCGACCGATGCCAAGCAGTCGACCAACATCAGTTTCGTGCCGCGCGCACTCGAACGCGGCACGTTCCTGTTTACCGGCTTCCGGGCGGACGAACTGATCAGGAAAGACCAGACCGTCACCGGCATCGTGGCGCATGGCCGCAATGCCGAGGGCACCCCCATCACGCTCACCGTGAAAGCCCGCGCCACCGTGGTCGGCATGGGCACACTGCTGACGCCGAACTTCCTGCGCGCGAACGGCGTGAAGAATGCCTGGCTCGGCAACAACCTCTCGATCCATCCCGCCGGGGTCGTCACGGCATGGTTTCCCGGCCGCACGCTCGGCAATTCGACGACGATTCCACAGGGCTACGGCGTCTATGACTGGAAGGACGAAGGCCTGATGTTCGAAGGCGGCACCCTTCCGTTCGTCGGCCACGGACTGTTGAGCCCGTTGCAGGCTGACGACTTCGTGCGGTTCACCGAGCGCTACCAGCAAACCGCGTATTTCGGCCTCATGGTGAAAGACACCTCGCGCGGGAAAGTGCGTCGCGGCCTCTCGCGTGACCTGCCCTTGATCACCTACCACATGAACGATGCCGACTTCACGAAATTCAAGCGCGGCCTCGACACGCTCGCCCGCATGTATTTTGCCGCCGGGGCGCGCGAGGTCTGCTTTCCGGGGCTTTCGCGCCTGACAATGTTCAAGAGCGTGGCGGACCTGGAGGCGTTCTGGGCCACGAAACCGAAGCCGCGGCATTTCCTCGTCACCGCCTACCACCCGCTGGGCACCGCGCGGATTGCCGCGCGCGAGGACCGGGGCGTGTGCGACAATGCCCACCAGGTCTGGAACACGGAAGGGCTTTACGTCATGGACGGTTCGTCGGTTCCGGGTTCACTCGGCGCCAACCCGCAAGTCACCATCATGGCGATGGCGACGCGCGCGGCACGGATGCTCGCGGAGAAACTGTCGGCCTGAACCTACGGGTACGCATCGACCGGAGAAATCACCATGTCCCTCGGCATCGTCCTCGAAGAAACCATGAGCGGCTGGATCCGGCTGGAAGGCGACCGTACCGGCCACCCGTTCGCTTTCACCATCCGCGCCTTCACGCCGGAAATCCTCTCGATTTCTGCACCGCGCCATTTCCGTGGCGTCGTACGCGTGGCGGACCGTGAAGTGCCCACCGAAGGCGTATTGACCATCCGCGTGTCCGGCCCGCGCTACGAGCTCGATTTCGACCACCCCGTGCACGGGCCGCTCCACGCCGAGGGCGCAAAGACGTACTCGGCCAATCCGGCAAAGCTCCTCGCCTCGCTGATCACTTGCCCGCTCACCGTCTACAAGAACGGCAAGCCCTTCGGCAGCGCGGAAGTCGTCTACCGCGATTCGATGATCGCCTTCCCGTTCAAGGCGGTGCGCTTCGTCAGCGAAGAAAAAGCATTCGGCCGGTACGCCTGATAGCGTCCATGCCGATCGCACGCCCGACGCGGATGATGTTCGAGCCGAGGTTCACGAGCACGCGCACGAGGTCGTCGGAGTCGCCCCACACCCTGACCGGCAGGTGCCTACTCGCTCGTGTCGAAGGGGTTCCGCACGTCGAGGAAGTCGAACTTCCGAAAGTCGCGATCGTTGCTGTAGAGAACCTTCACGCCGTGCTGTCTGAGGAGCGTGGCGAGGTGGGCATCCGGCACGAGCTTTCCCCGTACGATCACGTCGCGCGTGCTCGCACGGTAGAGATCCCAGAATCCGTCCTGCTCGGCGAGGAGTCGCACGTTCGGGAGCTTCACGAGGGACGCGACATTCTGTTCGGCATCACGAGGCGGCAGAGGTGGTGACACGATCGCCGGATGGGTGACCATGCGGAGGTACGACATGAGCGTGGGCCATGCGAGACAGAAGAGATCCGCCCCTCGTCGACATTCGGAGAGGAACGCGGTCGCGCGCGCATGCAACGGGCTCTCGGTCGTGCTCGCGTAGAGCAGCACGTTGACGTCGACGGAAAAGCTCACCGCCGCGCCGGCTGGACGGCCTCCGAGTCGAGAATTTCGTAGAGGCGGTCCTTGTCGTCCAGGTCGACCAATGGCCGACCGCGCGTCACGTTCCAGTCGAAGCGTGGGGGCGCCGCCGCCTTGCTCTTGCGCCGTCCGAGAGCTTCCGCGAGCAGCTCGGACATCAAGCGGCCGAGCGACTTGCCTTCTCGCCGCTGCAGGCGCTTGAGATCATTCAGAATCGGCTGGTCGATATCGACGGTCGTCCGCATGATGCGATGATGCTCTCGGACTAAACATCAGATGTCAAGACCAACGAAACTGCTGTTCGGTGTCCCCGGGAGGCAACATAATCGTCAAAGTCGGACGTTGCCCTGAAACTGCTGTTCGCCACACGCAAACAAGGCGGCTCCCGCGTGTCGTCCCCAGGGCGCGGGACACCGGTGGCCCGTGCCGGACAGTGCCGTCAAGGCGCAGCGCGGCCAGCCCGCCTGGGCGCACTGATGTTGAAGGACCGCTGGGGTAGCGATCAGTCAGGCGACGTCGAACCCGGCGGGTTCGGGTGGTGGCCGCGCAGGCGTGAGGGCAGGTGCCGCGGTGGGTAGCCCGAGGTGGGCGAGGATCTTGGCAACGACCGGCGGGTCCTCGATGGTGGCGAGGAAGCGGAGGCGACCGCTGCAGGCGGTGCATGCGAGCACGTCCAACGCGAAAACCCGGCGCATCAAGTCGGCCCACGCCCACGCGCGACGCGTCCGTTCGGCACTCGGCGACGGATGTGAGGCAACGGGTGACGTGGGGATCATCGACACGGCGCACGACGGGGCCGGCGGGTCCGGGTCCGCGACGGCCGGTGCCGACGATGGTGGCGTCGATGTCGGCGCCGCCGCGACCGGCACCAGCGGAAGCGAGGGCGCGGGCGGCCGTGTCAGCGGTGTGGAGATCGCGGGCGCACTCGGTGCGGGCGGGCGCCATCGAGCGCGCGGGGCCAGGACGCCGTGGTACAGGACCAAATTGATGTGCGGCCGCGGCGTGATGGCCGCCAGGCGTTCCAGGAATTCGTGGGGCGTAAAGATCAGGTGGCGGGTGCCGTCGTGCCATGGGCGCGCGAGCGTGCAGACGATGCGGCCGTCGGTGAGGCGGGTGAGCCGGTCCTGCGCCAGCGGTGGGCGCAAGAGGTAGCGGCACAAGCGTTCGAGCCCGGCCCGGTCATCGGCGGGAACCGCGCGATCGGCATGGAGATCGAAGCACGCGAGATGCGCGTGGCGGCGACCGACGGTCGCGACCCACGGCGCATCGGGTTCCCGGCCGACCCGCAGGACCGGCGTGCCGGCGCGGTCGCCGAAGGCCGATCGCCCGCGGACGGCGGCGGCGGTGAGCTCTGCGAGCACAGGCGCCGCGTCGGCAAGGGGATCGGTCGCGAGGTCGGACGCGTCGTCGGCAGCGAGCACGCCCCGGCGTCGCAAGAGGCGCAGGATGCGGGTGCGCACGGCCGCGAGCAGCTGCGCGACCTCGCGATCGGTCGGCGGGGGCGCGGGATCGAAGCGCGTGGTGCCGTCGGGGGCGGTGGTGAAGACACCCTCGAGGATCAGGGTGTGAAAGTGCACGTTCGTTTGGAGTCCGCCGCCGAAAGCACGGGCGGATGGCGCGCTTCGAGCGCGGGCGCCAGCGGCGGTCGGCAATCGCGGCGGCGGCCGACCGCCGAAGCTCCTCCGAGAGATCGCGACTCCACCGCGCTCGGCGAAGCGCCCGGCTGGGAGAACTACGAGTACGCGAGACCCGTGTGCGCCTGCGCGCTCAGCGGACGTAGCCGAGGCTCTTCAGACGCTCGAGCTGCTCGGGCGTGAGGGTCACCGAGCTTGCGCCCGTCGCCGCGTGCTTCTTCGCGAACGCCTCGAGGTCGGCGCGGAAGGCTTCGACGCGCTCCGGGCGCGCGCGCGACACGTCCCGTTGCTCGCCGGGATCGGTCGCGAGGTCGAAGAGCAGCGTCGTCCCCAACAAGCGATCGAAGTGGAGCTTCTCGTGGTCGTGCCGTACGGCGCGGGTCACGTCGGGTTCGGCATTGTTGTGGTCGGCCTCGTGGAAGAGCGTGCGCTCGCCGATCGCCGCCGCGTTGCCGCGCCAGGTCGGCGCGAGGTCAACCCCGTCGAGCGGACCCGGCGGCGGCACCCCCACCGCCGCGAGGATCGTCGGCATCACGTCGATCAGCGAGACGGTCGTATCGACCCGGAGGCCCGCCGGCGCGCCGGCGCCGCGCACGATCAGCGGGATGCGGACGACCTCCTCGAACTGCGTCCGGCCGTGCAGGAAGCCGCCGTGCTCGCCGAACTCCTCCCCGTGGTCCGACGTCACGATCAGCATCGTGCGCGGATCGTCGCCGAGCGCATCGAGCAGGCGGCCGAGCTCGTCGTCGTACTGCCGGATACCGGCGTCGTAGAGGTCCTTCAAATGTTCGGCGTCGGCGCGGTCGAGGCTGAGCATTCCCGTGCGCGCTCGAATCATCTGCGCCGTCGTTCCGTCCGCGGGCCCGGTGTAGGGGCGTACGAACTGGCGCTCGTACTCGGGCAGCGACTTGTAGTCGCTGTGCACGTCGTAGGTGTGGAGGAAGAGGAAGAACCGATCGTCCCTGTGCTGGCCGAGCCACTCGATCGCGCGATCGGTGATGCCGCGCGACGGCTCGCGCCGCGCGACCTCCTCCTTCACGTACTCGTACTGCTGGAAGCCGCGCTCCAGCCCGAAGAGCGGGCTCAGGTTGTGCGAGTTCACGACCGCGGCGGTCGCGAACCCGTGCGACGCGAGCACCGAGGCGAGAGTCGCGACGCTCTCGGGCAACGTGACGTCGTGGTCGCGAAGGCCGTGATGGCTCGGGTAGAGGCCCGTCAGCATCGAGGCGTGTCCCGGCAGCGTCCACGGCGCCGGCGACGTCGCGCGCTCGAAGACGACGCCTTCCTTCGCGACCGCGTCGAGACGTGGCGACGTCGGACGGTCGTAGCCGTAGCACCCGAGGTGGGTCGGCACGAGCGTGTCGATCGACACCAGGACGACGCGCCGGGGCGGGACCGCCGTGGCCTGACGCTGGCAGGACGTTCCCGCGAGCGTCGTCGCGACGAGGAACGCGGCCAGCGCCGCGCGCGGCACGGCGCCGGAACGGAGGATCATCGACACGCTCCCGGCATCGGCTAGATCATCATGAGGTACGGCGCCGCCATCATGCCGAGCGTGACGAGCACCGTCATGAGCGAGAAGAACACCTTGCCGAACTTCGTACCGCCCTTCTGCATGTCGTCCCAGCGCGACGGCGGCTCGGGCGGACCCACGAAGTCGAGCGGCGGGATGTCCTCGTCGCGCTCCTGATACTCGGCGGAGCTCTTCGGCGGGTCGTCGGTGAGAAGCTCGCCGTCGTCGCCCCAGGGATCCGACGCGAGCTCGCGCCGCCAGCGCGCCTCGTCGCGCGCGTTGTCGCCGGTGATCATCGGCTCCTGCGCCGGACGCTCGCCCCACTCGTCGCCGCCACGATGCGACGTGGGACCGCACGTCGCGAGCCCCGCGAGCATTCCGATCAACACGACGACGACCGAGAACCGCATGCCGCTCCTTTGCCGACGCGGCGCGCGCGCCTGGCATCCGCCCCGACCGCGCAGCTATAGTCGCTGGCTCGCGGGCGTACAATCCAACGTACGCCGCGTGCGCCAGCCGACGCGCGCGGTGCGCACCAGCGAGCTTGGGAGGCCGCATGCGGGTCTGGGTCGAGGACGTGCATCGTCACGTCGACGGCGAGGTGACACTCCGGGGGTGGCTCTACGGCCGGCGCTCGAGCGGCAAGCTGCACTTCCTCCAAGTGCGCGACGGGAGCGGCACGATCCAGTGCGTGGTGTTCGTGAAGGACGTGCCGACCGACGTGTTCGAGCGCGCCGGCCACGTGCCGCAGGAGTCGTCGCTCGAGGTCACGGGCACCGTGCGCGCCGACGCGCGCTCTCCGCTCGGGTTCGAGCTCGCCGTGAAGGACGTGCGCGTCCTCCAGGAGGCGCACGACTACCCGATCACGCCGAAGGAGCACGGCCCGCACTTCCTGCTCGACCACCGTCATCTCTGGCTGCGCTCGTCGCGCCAGCACGCGATCATGCGCGTCCGGGCGAGCGTCGTGCGGGCGTGCCGCGACTACTTCGACCGCCGCGGCTTCACGCTGATCGACGCCCCGATCTTCACGCCGTCGGCTTGCGAAGGCACGACGTCGCTCTTCGAGGTCGGCTACTTCGACGACAAGGCCTACCTCACGCAGAGCGGCCAGCTCTACATGGAGGCCGCGGCGATGGCCTTCGGCAAGGTCTACTGCTTCGGCCCGACCTTCCGCGCCGAGAAGTCGAAGACGCGCCGGCACCTCACCGAGTTCTGGATGATCGAGCCCGAGGTCGCGTTCGCGGACCTCGACGACGACATGGCGCTCGCGGAGGATTTCCTGGTGGAGGTCGTCGGACGCGTCGTCGGGGAGCGCACCGCCGAGCTCGCGCTCCTCGAGCGCGACACCGCCCCGCTCGCCAAGGTGCAGAAGCCGTTCCCGCGCGTGAGCTACGAGGAGGCGATCGCGCTCCTGAACGCCGCGGGCAAGCCCGTGGCGTTCGGCGACGACCTCGGCAGCGACGAGGAGACGGTGCTCTCCAAGCAGTACGACCGGCCGGTCATGGTGCACCGCTATCCGGCCGCGTCGAAGGCCTTCTACATGAAGCCGGACCCCGCCGACCCGCGGCTCGCGCTCTGCGTCGACGTGCTCGCGCCCGAGGGCTACGGCGAGATCATCGGCGGCGGGCAGCGCGAGGACGATCTCGACGCGCTCGCCGGCCGCATCCGCGCCCACGGCCTCCCGGACGAGGCCTTCGGCTGGTACCTCGATCTCCGCCGCTACGGCTCGGTTCCGCACGCCGGCTTCGGGATGGGGATCGAGCGCATGGTCGCCTGGCTCTGCGGCCTGCACCACGTCCGCGAGACGATCCCGTTCCCGAGGATGCTCGAGCGCCTCACGCCGTGAGCGCGCTTCTCCTTGACAGATCGTCGGCATCGTGGGCCGATCGGGGTCGCACGGCCGATCCCGATGCGCGACGACCTCGCCGCCCCCTTCCTCCCGGTCAGCACCTACCTGGAGTCCACGCCGGAGCGCACGCCGGCGCTCGCCGGCGAGGCGCGGGCCGACGTCGCCGTCGTGGGGGGAGGGCTCACCGGGCTGTCGACGGCGCTCGCGCTCCGCCGGCACGGCGTCGACGTGGTCCTCCTCGAGCGCGAGTTCTGCGGCTTCGGCGCGAGCGGGCGGAACGCCGGCCATCTGACGCCGACGATCGGCAAGGACCTCCCGACGCTCCTCATGATGTACGGCGAGGAGCGCACGGCCGCGATCGTGCGCTTCGCCGACCACTGCGTGCATCGCACCGAGCGCGTCATCGCCGAGCTCGGCATCGACTGCGACTACGCGCCGTCGGGAAACGTGCTGGCGGTCGTGCACCCGAAGCAGGAGAAGCGCCTGCGGCGCGCGGCCGAGGTCGCGACGCGGGTGGGCGCGGACGTCCGCTTCCTCGAACCGGACGATATGCGCGCCCGCGGCCTGCCGCCCGCGTTCCTCTGCGGCGCGCTCGAGGGCGCCGGCGGCACGCTCGATCCCGGAAAGCTCGTGCTCGGCCTCCGCCGCGCCGCGCTCGCCGCCGGCGTCCGCATCCACGAGAGCACGCGCGTGCTCGAGGTCGCGACCACACCGTCACCGGCCGTGCGCACCGCGCACGGCGCGGTGCGCGCCGAGCGCGTCCTGATGGCGACGAACGCCTGGACGCGCGAGATCGGCGCGCCCGGCGCGAAGATCCTGCCGCTCTACGTAACGCTCTTCGAGACCGCGCCGCTCGACGACGGCGCGCTCGCGCGGCTCGGCGGCTGGCCGAACCGCGAGGGCGTCTACACCGCGCACGAGGTGCTCGAGAGCTATCGCCTGAGCGCCAGGCGCACGATCGTCGGCGGCTCGAAGATTCCCCTCTACGTCTGGGGCGGTCGCCCGACCGGACACGGCGGACCGAACGCTCACACGCAAACGGTCATCGCCCGCGCCTTTCGCGACCGCTTCCCGGCGCTCGCCGGGACGCCGATCGCGCGATTCTGGGGCGGCTGGATCGCGATGACCCTCACCTTCCTGCCCTCGCTCGGCCCGCTCGGCGCCGACCGCCGCCTCTGGCACGCGCTCGGCTACAACGGGCACGGCGTCGCGCAGGCGACCGCGGTCGGCGAGATCCTCGCCGACGGCATCGTCGGCCGCGACAACGAGTGGGCACGCGTCTTCCCGAAGCCCGCGCCGACGCTTCCTCCCGAGCCGCTCCTGTGGCTCACCGCGCGCGGCCTCCTCACGCTCTTCGGCGCGATCGACCGGGTGACGGACCACCGCCTCCGTTCGGCGCGCAGTTGAGCGGACGCCGCGGCCGCGCAGCGGCGCGCCGCCGCCCGCCGCCGGCGGCCCAACGCTACGACCCCGTGCGGCGCGCGCGGACGCGCGGCGGCGACTCCGGCGCGAGGATCTCGACCACGCTCGCGATCGGCGCCCCGGCCGCGTCGCGAATCGTGCGGCGGCGGCCGTAGAGCCAGCCGGGAGCGCCGGCCTCGAGCTCGAGGGCGGCAGCGATCGACGCGTCGCACGCGACCCGCAGGAGCGCATCCGGCTCGGCGATCGCGTCCCCCAGGATGTGCCCGAATGGAACGTCCTCGGCGAGCACGGCCGCACGCGTCCGCGCGTCGAGGCGGGCAAGGTCCATCGCGATCGCGCCCATCGCGACCGGCACGCCGTCGGCGCGCGCCAGCACGACCCGGCGCGCGTAGCGGTCGCCCACCCGGCGGCGCTCCAGCACGCGGAGCGCGAGCCGCGCGCCGTGGCGGGTCTCGAGGCGCGGCGTCAACGGCTCCGGCGCGCGCAGCAGCGCGCGCTGCTCCGACGGAACGTCACCGTCGGCGATCGCCTCCGCCGCGGGCAGCGCGCAGCCGGCCGCGGCGTAGAATCCGGCGAGCGGCGCCAGGATCGAGGCGTCGCGCTCGTCCATGGCGTCGTTCTAGCCGAGCCGGCGGCCATGGTCTATTTTCACCGGCCGATGGCGAGCCCGTTCGAGAAGGCCTTCGAGGACGAGCTCGCGCACGTCAGGACGGCCGGCCTCTGGCGCGAGCTCCGCCGCATCGAGGGTCCGGTCGACACCTGGGTGACGGTCGACGGCGTACGCGCGCTGGCGCTCTGCTCGAACAACTACCTCGGCCTCGCCAACCACCCGACGCTCGCCGCCGCGGCGGCGCGCGCCGCCGCGGCGTACGGCGTCGGGGCGGGCGCCTCACGGCTGATCTCCGGCTCCCTCGCGATCCACCGCGACCTCGAGGCACGGCTCGCGCGCTTCGAGCACACGGAGGCGGCATTGCTCTTTCCGACCGGCTACCACGCGAACGTCGGCGCCATCACGACCCTCGTGCGCCGCGGCGACGCGGTGTTCAGCGACCGCCTGAACCACGCCTCGATCATCGACGGCTGCCGCCTCTCCGGCGCCGACGTGCACGTCTATCCGCACGCCGATGCCGCCGCGCTCGACGCCCTGCTGGCGCGCGCGGCGGCGCGGCGACGCCTCGTCGTCACCGACTCCGTGTTCAGCATGGACGGCGACCACGCGCCGCTCGGCGAGATCTGCCGCGTCGCCGCCGCGCGCGACGCAATGGTGATGGTGGACGAGGCGCACGCGACTGGCGTCGAGGGTCCGACCGGCGCCGGCCTCGTCGAAGCGCTCGGGCTCGGCGGCGCCGTGACCGTGCGGATGGGGACGCTCGGGAAGGCGCTCGGCGGCGCGGGAGCGTTCGTCGCCGGGAGTCGCGCGCTCGTCGACCTGCTCGTGAACCGCGCGCGGAGCTTCATCTACACGACCGCGCTGCCGCCGCCGGTGGTCGCCGCCGCCGACGCCGCGCTCGACGTCGTCGCGCGCGAGCCGGAGCGGCGCGCCCGCCTCGGCGCGCTCTCGGCGACGCTCCGCGGGCGCCTGCGCGCGCTCGGCTTCGAGATCTCCGCGGGCGCGGGCCCGATCATTCCCGTCATCGCGGGAACGAGCGAGCGCGCCCTCGCCTGGTCGCGCGGACTTCTCGAGCGCGGCGTCTTCGTGCAGGCCATCCGCCCGCCAACGGTTCCCGACGGCACCGCCCGCCTGCGCGTCACCCTGATGGCCACCCACACCGACCAGGACGTCGAGTACGCCGTGACCGCCTTCGCCGCGCTCCGCGATCGAACCGCGAGCAGCTGAAACGCGACCGACAACGCCTCGTGGCGGCAGGTGCCGCTCCTCCGGCGCAGATCGACGAGGTCGAAGCTCCGGAGCATCGACGGCGCGTCGAGATCGGCGCGTATCGCCGCGAGCCGGGCAAGCTCGAGGTGCTCGAGGTCGTTGCAGGAGCCGATCATTGACGCGAGCGCCCGGGCCGACGCCCGGGCGCTCGCGCGGCGTCTTTTCGGTCGCTGTCCCCGCCGTTTCACGCTACGCTCGGTGCGTCCGATCGCACCGAGGAGGTCTTCGTCCCATGGCGCTTCGTCTCCGTCTCGCCAGGTTCATCGCCGCCCTGTGCCTGGTCGCGCTCCTCTCCCCGGCGACCAGCCACGCCGCCGACGGCGACGTGCTCGCGTGGAACCGCAACAACGCGTGGGTGGTCGCGGCTCCGGTCGAGCTCTTCCTCGGCCCGCTCCCCTTGAGCAGCTGGAACGTCGATGCGTTCGCGTTCAGCTATCCCGACCCCGGGGATCCGAAGATCGTCGAGTCCGAGATCTTCGTGACCGGTGTCCCCTTCCAGCCCTTCTATACCGCCGTCGGCAAGGCCGCGGGAACGCAGGGCCTGAAGCTCAAGTTCAAGCTCGACGACCCCACACACGGCCCGGGTACGCTCGTGCTGATCATGGATCCCGGCCTACATCGCTTCACCGGCGCCGTGAAGTTCAAGAACGAGGGCCTCAAGGGAACGTTCGTCGGCATCTACGACCGCACCCTCCCGGGCACGCCCGACGTGTCCGACGTCGCGCTCCGCGTCGCCTTCACGGAGAAGCAGAAGGCCAAGGGCCTGAAACCGGGCGGCAAGGCGACCGTGCTCGTCGCGCTCTCGAACCTCGGTCCGCAGGCCTTCCCCGTCGGCATCCAGGACCTCCGCCTCGTCTTCGAGTTCGCCCCGGGCCTCTTCGGCCTGCCGTTTCCAGTCGAGATCCTGAAGGTGGTCCCCATCGACGGCGTCCGCGACTTCGCCATCGAGCTCCCGCCCGCGCCCATGGCGCCCCTCCAGGTGCCGTTCGCGATCAAGGACGTCCTCCTCCTCGGCGTCCAGTTCCGTGTCCCCGCCGAGGCCGCCGGTCATCGGCTGACGGCGATCGCGGACCTGCCGTCCGTCGATCCCGGCGACCCCGGCCCATTGGCGCTGACCGACCAAGACAGCGCGCCGATCGTCGGGCTCGGCGTCGCGGTCAAGCTCAAGAACACGAACGACGCGAATCCCATCCACATCGTGCGCGACGACGGACGCCCCGCGAGCCAGCAGTTCGCCGAGGAGAACCGCATCGCTCCCGGCGGCTCGCGAACGATCAAAGTGACGGACCTTCGCGCCGGAACGGTCCTGACGTTCATCGCCGGGCGGGGCGGCGCGGCCCTCGCCTCCTGCACCGGAACGGTGGTCCAGTCCGGCAAGGCGACCGTCACCTGGGACCCGACCATGCCGTCCTTCCTGCGGCTCGTCTGCGCCTGACCTCGAGTCGCGGGCGCGCCGTGGACACCGGGGCGCGAGTTTGCGACAGGAGGGCATGCCCTGCGCGCCCTTCGATCTCTCCGGCAAGGTCGTCCTCGTGACCGGCGGCCACGCCGGCGACACGCTCGTCGTCGACGGAGGCTACTCGATCTTCTGATCCGGAGCGCGCGCATGCCTCTCGAGGAATACCGCCGCAAGCGCCGCTTCGGCGTCACGACGGAACCCGAGGGCGCCGCCAAGCCCCGCAAGCGCGCGCGCACACTCCGCTTCGTCGTCCAGAAGCACCGCGCCGGTCGCCTGCACTACGATTTCCGCCTCGAGTGGGACGGCGTGCTGCTCTCCTGGGCGGTGCCGAAGGGTCCCTCGCTCGATCCGAGCGTGAAGCGGCTTGCGGTGCGGGTGGAGGACCACCCCATCGAGTACGCGAAGTTCGAGGGGGTGATCCCGGCCGGCGAGTACGGCGGCGGCACGGTGATGCTCTGGGATCACGGGACCTGGACGCCCGACGATCCCGATGTCGCGAGGCGCCTCGCCGAGGGCGATCTCAAGTTCACCCTCCGCGGCAAGAAGCTCGCGGGGTCGTGGGTCCTCGTACGAACGCGCGGCTACCAGGGCGGCAAGAGCTGGCTCCTCATCAAGCACCGCGACGAGGCGGCGTCGACGCGCGACGTCGCGACCGAGGAGCCGCGCTCGGTCGTGAGCGACCGACTGCTCGCCGAGATCGCGTTCGAGGAGGGCGGCGACGTGCGGCAGGCCGTCACCGCCGACCCACGGAGCGCGGTCGAAGCGGCGCTCCGCGATCCGCGGACGGCGGCGCGCAAGCGCAAGCGCGCCCCCGCCGTCTGGCGCCCGAACCCCGCCTCGTGACCGACGACCCGTCCGCGCCGCCGCGTCCGACCCCGGCGCCGTCCTCCATGGCGCTGACGACCGCGGTCTTCACGCGCGCGCTCGGCCTCGTCTACCTGATCGCGTTCCTCGCGTTGCGGGTGCAGCTGCTCGGCCTCTTCGGCGGCCACGGCCTCCTGCCGATCGCCGAGTATCTCGGCCTCGTCGCCGAGCGCCTCGGCGCGGAGCGCTACTGGCTCCTGCCGACGCTCGCCTGGCTCGACGCGAGCGACGCGACCCTGCTCCGCCTCTGCGACGCCGACGCCGTGGTCGCGGTCTTCGCCGTGAACCCCTTCCCCGACCACCCGCCGCGCCACGTCCGCGCCGTGACGTGGGAGTACCACTTCACCGCGCCGGACGACGCGAGCGAGGCGTGGTGGCGGCGGGAGTGGCGCGGCGTCTACGCGCCGCCCCGCTCCCGCCGCTGAACGGGGTCAGCCGGGGCTAGCTGTGCCGGCCGCGCCGCGCGCGGCGCGTCTGCGCGCTCGGACGACGGTCCTGCCGCGCGCCCGCGAGGCCGAGATCGGCGAGACCAAACGGGCGATGCGCCTCCCGCGTGGAACGCGCCGCCCGGGCGTCGACCGGGCGCGGCGCGCGGTACGGAGGCGGCGGCGCGACCGGACGCGGCGCCCGATGCGGCGCCGCCGCGGCCGGGCGCGCGGCCAAGGGCGCGGGCGCCGACCCGCGCGGCAACGCGCGGCCGATGTGCCGTTCGATCGCCTTCAGCTGCCCGCGCTCCTCGGGCGAGGCGAAGCTCGTGGCCCGGCCGTGCGCCTCGGCGCGCGCCGTGCGCCCGACGCGGTGGACGTAGTCCTCGACCGTCATCGGCAGGTCGTAGTTGATGACGTGGCGGATGCCGGCGACGTCGATCCCGCGCGCCGCGATGTCGGTCGCGACGAGCACCCGGTAGCGTCCGCGGCGGAAGCCCTCGAGGGCGTCCCGGCGCTGTTGCTGGGTGCGATTGGAGTGGAGCCGCTGCGCCGCGAAGCCGGCATCGCAGAGCGACCGCATGACGCGGTCGGTGCGGTGCTTGGTGCGCGCGAACACCAGCACGTTGCCGGGGTTGGTCGCGACCATCGACAGCAGGAGCGGGGTCTTCTCGGCATTGCCGACGAGGTAGACGTCCTGCGTCGCCTTCGGCGGCGGCACCGACCGCGGGCCGACCGAAACGCGCGCCGGGTTCTTCAGGTGCATGCGCGCGAGCGCGCCGAGATCCGGCGGCATCGTCGCCGAGAAGAGCAGCGTCTGCCGCTCGGCGGGAAGGCTCCGCATGATCGCGTCGAGCTGGGGCTTGAAGCCCATGTCGAGCATGCGGTCGGCCTCGTCGAGCACGAAGATGCGGACGTCGGAGAAGGCGAGGGTCTTGCGCTCGAGATGGTCCACGAGGCGACCGGGCGTGGCGATGATGATCGACGGCCGGGCGCGGAGCGCGGCGATCTGCGGGCCGTACGCGACGCCGCCGACGACGAGGGCGGTCTTGAGGCCCTTGCCGAGCCGGCTCGCCCAGCCGTGGATCTGCTCGGCGAGCTCGCGCGTCGGCGCGAGCACGACGGCGGCGCCGCGCGAACGGCCGTCCCGCAGGCGCTCGACGATCGGGATCATGAAGGACGCCGTCTTGCCGGTGCCGGTCTGCGCCGCGCCGATGACGTCGCGGCCCGCGAGCGCGGGCGGGATGGTCGCCGCCTGGATCGGCGTCGGCGTCACGTAGGACGCGCCGCGGAGCGCCGCCTGCATGGCGGGCGACAGCGGCAGGTCGGCGAAGGTGGGGGTGGCCACGGGGGTGGCGTCGGTCGGTGCGGCGGATGCGGCTGCCGCGGAATGCGAAGATACGTTCACTGAAACTACTTCCTTTCGGATGGTCGGAGCGGCGGTCGACTCGACCGGCTCCGGCAGGGGGAAATGGGGGCGTTCGTCGTGGGACTAGCAGGCGCGCTCAGCGCGTCGTCCGCGGATGCCTCGAACGCCGATCAACCACGGGCGCTGCGCTTGGTGGGCGCGCGCCGGGCCGCGGTTTCCGGCTTCGCGATCGGCACGATGTGCACGTGCCCGCCGCGAATGCCGCTGCGGATCTCGAGTTCGGCCAGCAGGGTTTCCAGCTCCTGTTGGTCGTCCAGCGAGACCCCGATGAAGAAAAGAATGCTGCCCCGTCGGCGGGTCCGCCGCTGCGAGAACGCCCGCAGCCGGTCGTGACACCGCTTCTTCTTGAGATCGCCCTTGAGGACCGTCTCGCCGTACGCGATGCGCCGGCGGACCGGGCTCATGCGGAGGATCTCCGGCTCCTCCGGTCCCGGGGCTTCCAGGGAGAGGGAGTAGCCGAGCTCACAGACGTGCCGCGCGAGCTCGCGGCGGAGGTGCAGGCGTCGGGCGTCGGTCGCGGCCATGCTCAGCGCCATCCTCGGCCGTATGCCTGCCTCTGCGTTGCCATGCGTCGATCTGGTCGGAATACGGGCACCCGGGAACGCGCGCGACTGCTGAGGAACCAAGGAAGGAACGGTCCGGAGGAGCGTGCGGCGGGGGCTCGCGTCGAACAGCTTGTTGACCGGCACCTTACCAGGGTGTCGGCGGTCGTACAACCGATTGGTTGCGGGGGCCTCGCGGCCCGCCGATGCGGACCCCGGACCCGCGCCCGCGCCCGGGGCGTCCGCCGACGCTCCGACCCGTCTTTACGGTCCGACGATTTCTGGTATCCCCACGTCCCCATATGGATACAGGCATCGCGGCCGTGAACGACCGCATCAAAGAAGGCTCGACCTTTCTCTACCGACTGCGCGAGGAGATCGGCACGGTCATCGTCGGGCAGCGCTACCTGGTCGACCGCCTGCTGATCGGGCTCCTCGCGGGCGGCCACGTGCTGCTCGAGGGCGTGCCCGGCCTGGCGAAGACGCTCGCCGTGAAGACCCTGGCCCAGGCGATCGCGGCGACCTTCCGCCGCATCCAGTTCACGCCCGACCTGCTGCCGGCCGACCTGATCGGCACCATGATCTACAACCCGCGCGACGGGGTCTTCACGGTGAAGCAGGGGCCGATCTTCGCGCAGCTCATCCTCGCCGACGAGATCAACCGCGCGCCCGCCAAGGTGCAGAGCGCCCTCCTCGAAGCGATGCAGGAGCACCAGGTCACGATCGGCGACGAGACCCATCCCCTCCCCGATCCATTCCTCGTGCTCGCGACCCAGAACCCGATCGAGCAGGAAGGAACGTACCCGCTGCCGGAGGCCCAAGTCGACCGCTTCATGCTGAAGCTCAAGATCGACTACCCGACCCGCGAGGAGGAGCGCCAGATCCTCGAGCGCATGGCGGTGATCGGAAAGCCGCGCCAGGTGACGCCGACCGTGACGCCGTCCGACATCCTCGCCGCGCGCGCGCTCGTCGACCAGATCTACCTCGACGACAAGATCAAGGAGTACGTCGTGAACCTGGTGTTCGCGACCCGCGAGCCGCAGACGTTCCAGCTCGACCTCGGACCGCTCATCGAATACGGCGCCTCGCCGCGCGCGACCCTCTACCTGACGCTCGCCGCCAAGGCGCACGCCTTCCTCCAGGGCCGCGGCTACGTGACGCCGCAGGACGTGAAGTCGATCGCGCCCGACGTGCTCCGCCACCGGCTGATCGTCACCTACGAGGCCGAGGCCGAGGACATCGATGCCGACGAGGTGGTCAAACGCGTCTTGGACGGCGTGCCCGTCCCGTGAAGCGCGACTGAACGGGCGATCTTCGCGATGCGAGGCGAGCGTCCGGGCGTCCGGCTCGTCGTGCCGCTCGGCGGTTTGACATAACTAGTAATCTAGTTATATGAGGTCCTCGCCATGGACTTCACCGCCACCGCCCGGCAACTCGCCGCGCTCGGTCACGCGCATCGGCTCGAGCTCTTCTACCTCCTGGTCCGCGCCGGGCACGACGGCATGACCGTCGGCGAGATCCACCAGGCGATGCAGCGACCCACCTCGACCGTGACCTTTCACCTGCGCGAGCTCGTCGCCGCCGGCCTGGTGAGCCAGGAAAGAGCGGGACGATCCGTGCGTTGCCGCGCCGAGTTCGCCGTCCTCGGCGCCGTGCTCGATGACGTCCGTACCGCATGCTGCAGCAACGCTCCGGCCCGCCGCCGGAAGGTGGCGAGGCCCTGACGTGCGGCGCGCCTCTTCGGCCGGGCTCGTGTTCCGCCGTCTCGCCTGGGGCGTGCCGCTGGCGCTCCTCGTGCTGGCGCTCGTCCTGACCGCCCACGCGGCGCGCCAGCAGAGCCGACAGCCCGCCGCGACGCCGCTGCCGTCCTGGCAGATCGACATGCGGGCCGCGGCGGAGCGGCTCGCAGGCGCCGTGCGGATTCCGACGATCTCACACGATCGCTCGCCGGCACCCGTCGAGACGTTCCACGAGCTCCATGCCTATCTGAAGCGGCACTACCCGAAGACGCACGAGATCCTGCGGCGCGAAGTCGTGAACGGCGCCAGCCTGCTCTACACGTGGGACGGCACCGACGCCGGCGCGCCGCCCGTCCTGTTGATGGCCCACCAGGACGTCGTGCCGGTCGCGCCCGGCACCGAGGCCAAATGGACCCATCCGCCCTTCGCCGGGGTCGTGGCCGACGATCACGTTTGGGGTCGCGGAGCGTGGGACGACAAGGGCAGCCTCCTCGCGATCATGGAGGCCGCCGAGCAACTGGTCAGCGGCGGCTTTCGGCCCCGAGGCACCGTCTACTTCGCCTTCGGGCACGACGAGGAGACGGGCACGGCCGGCGGGCAGCAGGGCGCGAAGGAGATCGCCGCCCTGCTGCAGTCGCGCGGAGTGCACTTGGCCTTCGTGCTGGACGAGGGGCTCCTCGTGTCCCACGGCAGCATCAAAGGTCTCGAGGCTCCCGTCGCCCTGATCGGAGTGGCGGAGAAAGGGTACCTCACCCTCGCTCTCTCCACGGAGGCCGAGCCGGGACACTCGTCGATGCCGCCGGATCGAACGGCGATCGGCGCGCTGACGACCGCGGTCAGCCGACTCGAGAAGCATCCGATGCCGACACGCATGCATCCCGTCGTGCGCGAGATGCTCGAAACGCTCGCCCCGGAGTCGAGCGGCGCGAACGGCCTCTTCCTGTCGAACCTCTGGCTCTTCGAGCCGTTCGTGCGCCGACAGTTGGAAGCGAGCCCGGCGGCGCGGGCGATGCTGCGCACCACGACGGCGCTGACGGTCCTGCGCGCCGGCGAGAAGGAGAGCGCGCTGCCCGGCTACGCGGAGGCGCGAGCGAACTTCCGTCTCGTCCCAGGCGACGCCTCGCACGACGTCATCGAGCACGCGCGGCACGTCATCGCGGACGAGTCGATCGCGATCGCCCCCGCCGGGCTTTCGTGGGAAGCGTCACCGGTGTCGCGGACCGACGGCGCCGCGTTCGCCACCATTCGCCAGGCGATCCGCGACGTCTTCCCCGATGCGGTCGTCGCTCCCGGCTTGATGGTGGGATTCACCGACGCCCACCATTTCGTGGACGCGGCCGACGACGTCTATCGCTTCACCCCGGTGCGCGCGCGCCAGGAGGACCTGGCGCGTTTCCACGGCACCGACGAGCGCGTCTCCCTGACGAACTACGAAGAGATGATCCGCTTCTACCATCGACTGCTCACCACGGCCGCGGCGGAGCCGAGCGCTCCGGAATCGCGCCGGTAGCGATCGCGCGCCGGAGCGCAGGTTCGACGCTCGCGCCACCCCGGCTTTACCGGTTCCCTTTTTCTGCTATCGACACCACTCCATGCATCGACGGGACCTGGTCGATCTCACGCTGCACGCAAGCGTCCATCGGGGGTGTCCGCTCCCTTGATCCCGACCGCCGGGAGCGCCGCGCGATGCTGACGCGCGAACAACTGAAGGCGGTCCGGAAGATCCAGATCCGGACGTCGCATCTCGTCTCCGACTTGTTCGCGGGGCAATACCAGTCGGTGTTCAAGGGCCGGGGGATGGAGTTCGCGGAGGTGCGGCTCTACCAGCCCGGCGACGAGGTCCGGACCATCGACTGGAACGTGACGGCGCGGACCGGGGTGCCGCACGTGAAGCGCTACGCCGAGGAGCGCGAGCTCACGGTGATGCTGCTCGTCGACGCGAGCGCGTCGACGCGCTTCGGCAGCGTGAAGCAGTTGAAGAGCGCGCTCGCCGCCGAGCTCGGCGCGCTCTTCGCCTTCTCCGCGATCACCAACAACGACAAGGTCGGCCTCGTGATGTTCACCGATCGGATCGAGCTCGCGGTGCCGCCGCGCAAGGGCACCCGCCACGTGCTGCGCGTGATCCGCGAGGTGCTCTCGCTACAGCCGCAGGGTCGCGGCACCGATCTCGCCGCGGCGCTCGAGCACCTCCAGCGGGCGAGCAAGCGGCGCGCGGTCGTCTTCGTGCTCTCCGACTTCCTCGACGCGAGCGCCGAGCGCGCGCTCCGCATCGCGGCGCGCCGGCACGACGTGATCGCGGTCGTGCTCGACGACCCGCGCGAGCGCGAATTGCCGGACGTCGGGCTCGTCGAGCTGGAGGAGGCCGAGACCGGCGAGCGCTACGTCGTCGACACGGGGGACGCGCGGCTCCGCGAGGCCTTCGCCGCGAGCGCGGCGGCGGCGCGAACGGCGCGCGACCGCTGGCTGCACGCGGCCAACGTCGACGCGATCATGATCGGAACCGAGCGGCCGTACACGGAGGCGCTGCTGCGATTTTTTCGCATGCGAGAGCGGCGGCAGTGACGCTTCGGAGCCCGCGACGTTCGCCCGCCGGGCCGGTCCCGACGATCCGCGTCGGGCTGCTGGTGGTGTTGCTCTGCGCGGTGGCCGCCCGCGCCGACGAGCCGTCGCCCGCGCCCGCGCCGAGCCCGTCCGCGCCGCCCTCGCCCGTCACGGTGCACGGCGCGATCGAGAAGGGCGAGGTCACGATCGGCCAGCGCTTTCGCTACACGGTCGAGGTCGCCGCGCCGACCGGCGTCGAGATCCTGCTCGCGCAGCCGACCGAGAGGCTTGGCGACTTCGACATCGTCGACTTCGGCGACGCCAAGCCCGTCGAGCGTGACGGCCGCACCGTCCTCACCCGCTGGTTCGAGCTCGTCGGCTACGCGACCGGGCATTTCCTCGTGCCATCGCCGCCGGTACGCTACCGCCTCCCGGGCGAAGATCTCGCCGAGGCGCCGGCGGACGAGACCGTCGTCGAGATCGCGAGCCTCCTCGCGCGCGAGCCGACGGCGGCCGACATCCGAGACGTCAAGCCGCCCGAGGAGCCGCCGATCGACTGGCGTCCCTACTCCCTGGCCGCGGGTGCGCTCGCCGCCCTCGCCGTCGTCGGGCTCGTCGTCTGGCGCGTCGTGCGCCGCCCGGGACGGCGCCCCGCGGGGCCGCCGCCGCGCCCGGCGCACGAGATCGCGCACGAGGAGCTCGCGCGGCTGCGCGCCCGCGGGCTTCCCGAACGCGGCGCCTTCAAGGAGTACTATTCGGCGCTGACCGGCATCGTGCGGAGCTACCTCGAGCAACGCTTCCGCGTGCGCGCGCCGGAGATGACCACCGAGGAGTTCCTGCTGGTGACGGCGCGTGGCGGCGCGACGCTGCAGAGCGGACATCGCGCGCTGCTCGGCGATTTCCTCGGCGAGTCGGACCTCGTGAAGTTCGCGCGCCACCACCCGACGCTCGCCGACGCCGAGCGCGCGTACGGCGCGGCCGCGCGTTTCGTCGACGAGACCGCGGCGGGGGGCTCCGGCGCGGTGGAGGGATCGCATGCACCTCGCTGATCCCTGGTTCCTCCTGCTCCTCGCGTTGCTGCCGCTGGTCCTGCGCGCGGCGCGGCGGCCGGCCCGGCGCGCGACGGTGCGCTTCCCGAGCCTCGGCATCCTCCGCACCATCGCGCCGCGCGGCGCGGGCGCGCGGCGCGGCGCGCTGCTCGCGCTCCGCGCGGCGGCGCTCGCCGCGATCGCCGTCGCGCTCGCCCGGCCGCAGGCCGGCTCGGCCGCGACCAAGATCCATCGCGAGGGCGTCGACGTCATGCTCGCGGTCGACGTCTCGGGCAGCATGCTCGCCGAGGACTTCACGGTCGACGGCGAGCGCGCGAACCGCCTCCAGGCGGTGAAGTCGGTCGTGAAGGAGTTCGTGACGGCGCGTCCCGAGGACCGCATCGGCCTGGTCCTCTTCGCCGCGCGCCCCTACACGCAATGTCCGCTTACCCTCGACCACGGCTGGCTCCTCCAGAACCTCGACCGCGCCGAGATCGGCATGATCGAGGACGGCACGGCCGTCGGCTCGGCGCTCGCGACCGCCGTGAACCGCCTGCGCCCGTCGACCGCGAAGAGCAAGTTCGTCGTGCTGCTCACCGACGGCCAGAGCAACGCCGGCAGGATCACGCCGCAGACCGCGGCCGACGCGGCGGCCGCGCTCGGCATCAAGGTCTACACGGTCGGCGCCGGCACGCGCGGCATGGCGCCCTTCCCGACCCAGGACTTCTTCGGCAACAAGGTCTACCGCCCGATGCAGGTCGACGTCGACGAGGCGACGCTCCAGAAGATCGCGACCACGACCCATGGGCGCTACTTCCGCGCCACCGACACCCCGACGCTGCGGGAGATCTACGCCGAGATCGATCGCAGCGAGAAGAGCGAGTTCGAGGCCCCCGAGTACCTCGACTACCGGGAGCTCTATCCCTGGCTGCTGTGGCCGGCGCTCGCGCTGGTGCTGCTGGAGATCGGCCTCGGCGAGACCGCGCTGAGGAAGCTGCCGTGATCCAGTGGCGCGATCCGACGAGCCTCGCGGCGCTCGGGCTCGTCCCGGCGCTCGTGGCGTTCCTCGTGTGGAGCCTGCGCCGGCGGCGGCAGGCGCTCGCCGCGTTCGTCGAGACGAAGCTCCTGCCCGCCGTCACGCCCGACCTCGACCCGCGCCGACGCCGCGTCCGCGCCGCGCTCCTCTGCCTCGCCGTAGGGCTCCTGGCGGTCGCGCTCGGCGGCCCGATGTGGGGCTTCCGCTGGCAGCAGGTGCAGCGCGAGGGCATCGACCTGATCGTCGCGATCGACACCTCGCGCAGCATGCTCGCGACCGACGTGAAGCCGAACCGGCTCGGCCGCGCCAAGCTCGCCGTGCAGGACCTCCTCGCCCAGATCGGCGGCGACCGCGTCGGGCTCGTCGCCTTCGCGGGAAGCGCGTTCCTCCAGTGCCCGTTGACCCTCGACTTCGGCGCGTTCTCGCAGAGCCTGCAGGCGATCGAGGCCGGCATCATCCCGCGCGGCGGCACCAACCTTGCCGCCGCGATCGACGCCTCGCTCGGCGCCTTCGAGGGCCGCCAGGCCGCACACCAGGCGCTCGTCGTCATCACCGACGGCGAGGACCACGGGAGCGATCTCGACGAGGCGATCAAGCGCGCGACCGAGCGCGGCGTGAAGATCTACACGGTCGGCATCGGGACGTCGGAAGGCGAGCTCATCCCGCTCGAGAAGGGAGGCTTCCTGAAGGACCGGAGCGGTCAGGTCGTGAAGTCGCGCCTCGACGAGACGACGCTGCAGAAGATCGCGAACGACACGGGCGGCGCCTACCTGCACGCGACCGACACCGCCTTCGGCCTCACCGAGCTCTACCGCGACTACATCGCGACGATGGAGAAGCGCGAGCTCGCGAGCACGCTCGAGCGGCGCTTCGAGCATCGCTTCCAGTGGCCGCTCCTGGCGGCGTTCGCGCTGTTGCTCGTCGAGCCGCTGGTCGGCGAGCGCCGCCCGGCGGCGCGTCCCGCCGGCACGCGCGGGCTCCGCTCTCCGCGGCGCCGGAGTCGCGACCGGGAGGCCGCATGACGCCGCCGCGCCGCCTCCGCCTCGCCGCGGGCCTCGTCGCCGCGACCTCGATCGCGTGGCTCGATCCGCACCAGTCCGTCCGCGAAGCGAACCGGCTCTACTCCGAGGGCAAGTACGAGGAAGCCGCCGCCGGGTACAACGCCGCGCTCGTCGACCATCCAGACTCGCCCGAGCTGCATTTCAACCTCGGCGACGCCACCTTCAAGCAGGGCAAGTACGACGAGGCGGTCGCCGCGTACCAGAAGGTCGAGACCGCGAGCGATCCCGCGCGCGCGAGCCGCGTGGCGTACAACGTCGGGAACGCCACCTTCCGCAAAGGCCAGGCCCTCGAGCAGAGCGAGCCGCAGAAGGCGCTCCAGCTCTACGGCGAGGCGCTCGCGTCCTATCGCCGCGCGCTCGGCCTCGCGCCGGACGACGCGGACGCCAAGTTCAACCACGAGTTCGTGACCCGCCGCATCGAGGAGGTGAAGAAGCGCCTCGAAGAACAGAAGCAGAACCAGGACCAGAAGCCGAGCCAAGACCAGCCGCAAGACCAGCCGCCGGACCAGCAGCAGAACCAGGATCAGCAACAGGACCAGAACCAGCAGCAGGATCAGCAGCGACCCGAGGAAGAGCAGCAGGACCAGGCGAACGACGAGCAGCAGCAGCAGCAGGAACAGCAGGAGGGGGGCGAGCAGCACCAGGACGAGCAGCACCAGGATGAGCCGCACCAGGGACAAGAAGAGCAGCCCGCGGACGACGAGGCGCGAGAGCAGCAGCCGCCCGCGGAGCAGGACCAGGGCGAGAGCGGCGAGCAGCAGGACGCCGCGCAGCGAGCGGGCGACCAGCAGCACCCGCAACGGCCGCCGGAGGGCGACGTGTACGCGGACGAGAAGAAGGACGGCGAGCTCTCGAAGGGCGAAGCGGCGGCCATCCTCGACTCGCAGCGCGGCGAGGAGGTGTCGCCCGAGGACGTCATCCGGAAGCTGCAGGGCGCACGCGTCGCCGAGCCCGCCCAGGACTGGTAGGAAGGCCCGATGCGCTTCGCGCCGTTCGTCGCGCTCGCCCTGTGCGTCGTGGGCGCCGCCGCCCCTCCCGCCGGCGCCGGCGTCACCGTGAAAGCGACGTTCGACCGCGCCCGGGTCGGGGTCGGCGAGGAGGCCGACCTCGGCGTCGAGGTGCAGGGCGTACAGAGCAGCGGCGTCCCCGAGATCGTCAACGCGGGCGGCGCCAAGGTCGGCTACCGCGGGCCGTCGTCACGCGTCAGCTTCGTGAACGGCGCGATATCGGCCTCGGTCACCCACCACTTCTCGGTGAGCGCGCCGAATCCCGGCAAGGTGACGCTCGGACCGATCACGGTCGCCGTCGGCGGCACGCGCTACGACGCCGGCAGCGTGACGCTGGAGGTGGTGGCGGGGACGCCCGGCGCCGGCGGCGCCGACAACCCGGCGGGCAACCAGCTCCGGCTCGAGCTCTCGGCGCCGCGCACGACCGTCTATGTGCACGAGCGGCTGCCGATCCGCGTCAAGCTCCTGGTCGGCCAGGTGCGCGTCACCGACGTCCAGTACCCGACCGTCCCCGGCGACGGCTTCGCCGTCGACAAGCTCTCCGAGCCCGACCAACGCCAGGAGCAGACGCCCGACGGCACCTTCCAGGTGCTCGACTTCGCGACCGTGCTGACCCCGCTCCGGAGCGGCACGTTGACGGTCGGCCCGGCCGAGATGGGCCTCACCATGGTCGTGCGCGGGCGCGGCGCGGGACGCGGCTTCGACCGCTTCTTCAACGATCCCTTCTTCGGCGGCGAACAGCGTCGCCTCGAAGCGACGTCGGATCCGCTGACATTGACGGTCCTCCCGCTCCCCGACGCCGGCAAGCCCGCCGACTTCTCGGGCGCGGTCGGCACGTTCGACTTCGAGGTGAAGGCGGCGCCGCTCGAGGTCGCGGCGGGCGACCCCGTCACGGTGACCCTCACGATGCGCGGGACCGGGAGCCTCGAGAACGTCACGCCGCCGGCGATCGCCGCGGGCGACGCGCTCCGCGTCTACCCGCCGCAGCAGACGAGCACGGGCTCAGAGCCCGCCGCCGTCGCGAACGTCCAGGAGCGCGTCTTCGAGCAGGTCGTCATTCCCGAGCGCGCCGGCGCCCTGGAGCTGCCGACGCTCCGCTTCAGCTACTTCGACCCGACCGCCGGCGCGTACCGGACCGCCACCCACGCGCCGATCCCGCTGCGCGTCGCGCCGCGCGCCGCCGGGAGCGCCCCGTCGCACGTCGTCGGCGCCGCGCCCGCCGCGCCCGCGCCGAAGCCCGAGACGCTCGGCCACGACCTCGTCTTCATCAAGGACACGCCCGGACGGCTGCGGCCGATCGGCGCGCGCCTCTACCGGAACGCCGTGTTCTGGCTCGTGCAGGCGGCAGCGTTCGCGGCGTGGATCGGCGTCGTGGCGTTCGACCGGCGGCGCCGGCGCCTCCGCGGCGACGCCGGGTACGCGCGCTTCACGCGCGCGGGCCGTGAGGCGCGCCGCGCGCTCGAGGCCGCGAAGTACGCGCTCCGTCCCGGGAACCAGACCTCGTTCTACGATGCCGTCGCGGCCGCCCTCACCGACTACCTCTCGGCCAAGCTGCAGCTCGCGCCGGGCGCGGTCGAGCCGGACACGGTCGCGGCGCACCTCGCGAGCCGCGGCGTCGGCGCCGACGTCACCCAACTCGCCCGCGACCTCCTCGCCCATTGCGAGCAGGTCCGCTTCGCGCCCGGCGCGGCCGGCGACGAGGACATGCGGCGGACGCTCGCCCGCGCCGACGCGATCGTCCGCGCCCTCGAGCGCGAGCGCCGCCTCGGCCCGCCGCTCGCGGCGATGCTCGCCGCGGGACTGCTCGCCGGCATCGTCGCGGCGGGCGTCGCCGGCGCGGCCGACCCGGCGAGCGAAACGCCGCAGGCGTTCTTCTCCCGCGGCAACACGCTCTACGGCGACGAGAAGTATCCCGAGGCGGTCGCTGCCTACGAGAAGGTGCTGGCGGCGGGCGTCGAGAGCGGCAACCTCCACTTCAACCTCGGCAACGCCTGGTTCAAGACGGGCGACATCGGCCACGCGGTGCTCGCCTACGAGCGGGCGCGCCGCCTCGCCCCGCGCGATCCCGATCTGCGCGCGAATCTCGGCTACGCGCGCGGGAAGACCGGCGACGGCGACCCGACGCCGCTCTGGGCGCGCCTCGCCTTCCCGCTCGCGGCGCGCGCCTCGAGCGACGAGCTCGTCGCGGGCGCGGGCGCGTGCTTCCTCCTGCTCATGGCCGCGCTCTCGGCCGCCCGCCTCCTGCCGAACGCCGCGCGCGCCGGCCGCGCCGCAGCGCTCGCCGCCGGCATCGGGCTCGCGGTCACGGGCACGGCCGCCGCCTATCGCATCGCGACCGTCGACGCGCCGACCTTCGCGGTCGTCGTCGCCGCGACCGACACCGACGTCCGCTTCGAGCCCTCGGCGAACGGGACGGCGCATTTCACGTCCAAGCCGGGCGCCGTGCTGCGCGTGCTCGTCGAGCGCGAGGGCTGGGCGCAAGTCGCGCGCCCCGACGGCAAACGCGGCTGGATCGCCCGCGACGCCATCGCCGAGCTCTGAGTCGCCCGCCGGCGCGTCGCCACGGCGTCCACCGGGGAAGCTCCCGCGCCGGCCGCGCTCAACGGTCGGCGCCCTCGTGCACGATCTCCCACGCGAGCTGGGCGAGGAGCTGACAGATCGCGCCGTACATCATCGCCTGCTCCGAGCTCGCGTTGCCGTCGAGGCCGCGCTTGTAGACGCCCTGCGCGATCGACGCGAGGCGGAAGAGCGCGAACGCGAGATAGAAGCTCCAGTGCTGGACGTCGGGGCGGCCCATGCGGCGGCAGTAGTCGGCGACGTACTCCTCTTCGGTCGGGAGGCCGAGCGCGGCGAGATCGACGCCGGCGAGCGTGCCCTGGGTCGGGCTGTTCATGTGGTAGAGGAGGCAATTGTAGGCGAGGTCGGCGAGCGGGTGGCCGAGCGTCGAGAGCTCCCAGTCGAGCATCGCGAGCATGCGCGGCTCGGTCGGGTGGTAGATCGAGTTCTCGAGCCGGAAGTCGCCGTGGACGATGCAGGTCTCGTCGCCCGGGGGGATGTGCGTCGGCAGCCACGCGATGAGGTTCCGCATGGCTTCCACATCGTCGGTCCGCGCCGCCTCGTACTGCTTGGTCCAGCGCCCGATCTGGCGCTCGAAGTAGTTGCCGGGCTTTCCGAAGTCTCCGAGGCCGACGGCCTCGTAGTCGACGCGATGGAGCCGGGCCATGACGTCGTTCATCTCGTCGTAGATCGCGCTGCGCTCCTCGGGTGTACAGCCGGGCAACTGGGGATCTCGGAAGATGCGGCCCTCGACGCAGTCCATCACGTAGAAGGCGCTGCCGATGACGGCGTCGTCGGTGCAGAGCGCGTACACCCGCGCGACCGGAACGTCGGTCGACGCGAGCGCGTGGATCACCCGGTACTCGCGGTCGACCTGGTGCGCGGAGGCGAGGAGCTTCCCGGGCGGCTTCTTGCGCATGACGTAGCGTCCGCTCGCGGCGGCGAGGAGGAAGGTCGGGTTCGACTGCCCGCCCGTGAACTGGCGCACCGACAGCTGGCCGCGAAACCCTGCGACGTGCGTGCGCATGTAGTCTTCGAGCGCGCCGACGTCGAAGCGATGCGCCGCACGCACCTCGCCGGTCTCGTGTCGGAGGCTCTCGCCGGCGCCTTCGGCCATGAGGAAGTCGGTACCAGCCGCCCCCCGGGGCTTTCAAGCGTCGCGCACAGCGTCCGGAGGGCAAGTGACGGCCCGGGCTGACAAAGCGCGGCGCCGCCGGAGGGCCGACCGGCGCCACGCGTCCGCCGTCCGTCATCGGCGTGACGCCCGAGCGGCCGCCGGAGCCTAGCGGGCACGCGCGGGCGGGCGGCACGAGCGTTGCTGCCGAGGAACGTGTGGCGAGGACACGGACCCCCTTCGACCGCGGTGCGAGCCGCACGGACATGCGACCTCAGATCGCATCCGGCGCGCCGCCGCGCGTCACCGCCCTCCTCGCCGCGGCCTGCGCCGCCGTCGTCACGGCGGGCGCCGCCCCGGCGGCGATCGTCGGCGGCGGCGGCAGCGCGAAAAGCGACTGCCTCGCCGTCTTCGACGCTCCCGCCAACGAGCCGGCGCGTCGACCGCGCACCGTCCGCTGCGCCGACGGCGATCCGTGCGACGCCGACGGGCTCGTGAACGGGAGCTGCGAGTTTCCGATCTCCGTGTGCGCCAACAGCACCGCGGACGCGCGCTGCGTATCGCCGGGCGTGACCCGGGTCACGGTCGCGCACTCCGTCGACGACGGCACGCCCGGCTTCGATCCCGAGATGCAGGCGGTCGCGACGCGCCTCGGCTTCGTGCTCGAGCTCCCCGAAGCGCGCGCCGACCGCTGCGGCGCGCCGACCGCCGTCCACGTCGCGGTCGACGGCCCGCGCAAGAACGACCGCTGCCGAAAGGGCGTGAAGACGATCCGCCTGACGGCGCTCTCGATGCCGATCGCCGGCCGCGCCCGCGCCGACGTCGATCGCCTGAAGATGATCTGCGAGCCGTCGCCCGCCGGGTGCGACGCGCGCGCGTTCTTCACCTCGACCTTCGACCGCATCCAGACGCAGATTCTCGACCGCTCCTGCGCGGTCGGCGGCTGCCACGACTCGCAGAGCACCCGGGCGGACCTGCTGCTCGAGCGCGGCGCCGCCTACGACAACCTCGTCGGCAGGACGCCGACGAACGCCGATGCGGCGGCCGCCGGCTGGCGCCGCGTCACGATGCTCGACGCGACGCACGGCGACCCCGCGACGAGCTATGCCTTCCACAAGGTCACCGGAGACCTGCCGCCCGGCTTCGGGGAGCGCATGCCGCTCCACCGCGCCAGGCTCGACGAGACGCTCGTCGACGTGATCCGCCGCTGGATCGAGGCGGGCGCGCCCGTCGAGGGCTGGGTACCCGGGACCGACTGACGCCGCCGGAGGGATCGACCGATGGGCAACGCCAGCAGCATCCTCACCGAAGCCGAAACGCGCCACCTCATGCGCCGCGCCGGGTTCGGCGCACCGCCGAAGGATGTCGCCAAGCTCGTGAAGCGCGGCCTCACGCGCGGAGAGCTCGTCGACAAGCTCCTCAAGTTCCAGGCGAAGCCGATCAAGGTCGGCAAGAAGGACGACCTGGACGACGTCTACGACCGCTGGCTCGAGCTCATGCTCAAGACGAAGACGCCGCTCCTCGAGAAGCTCGTGCTCTTCTGGCACGACCACTTCGCGACCGCGAACGCCAAGGTGCAGAGCACGGAGCGGATGGCGCGGCAAAACGCCCTCCTGCGCGCGATGGCGAAAGGGAGCTTCCGCCAGTTCCTGAAGAGCATCAGCAGGGACCCGGCGATGCTGGACTTCCTCGACACGCTGCGGAACCGCCCGAAGACACCGAACGAGAACTACGCGCGCGAGCTCCTCGAGCTCTTCTCGCTCGGCGTTTTCGACGAGGCCGGCCAGCCGAACTACGCGCAGGAGGACATCGTCCAGATCGCGCGCGCGTTCACCGGCTGGCGCCTCGACGACGACGGCAATCCGGTGTTCCGCGAAGACCGCCACGACTACAATGCCGACTACCCGGAGCGCGGCCCGAAGGTCATCTTCACCACCTACGGCGGGTTCGGCGCGGGCGGCGTGGACTTCGCCGCCGCGGGCGAGGGCGCGGGCGAGATCGACCGCGTGATCGACGCGCTGCTGAGCCACCGCGACAGCGAGGGTCAGAGCACCGTCGGCCGCCGCATGACGCGCCGCCTCTTCGAGTATTTCGCGTGGAGCGCGCCCTCGACCGCGCTCGTCGACGCGTTGCTGTCGATGTCGGGCTTCGCGACGACCTGGGACGTCGGGGTGCTCGTCAAGACGATCCTCACCCACGACGCGTTCTACGAGACCGCCCTGCCGCTGCACGCCGGCGGCACCAAGAAGTCGGTGAAGTGGCCCATCGACTACGTCGTCAGCACGCTCCGGCTCCTCAAGGTCGTGCCGAAGCGCCGCAAGTACGTCGGACTCGCGCTCGAGGACAGCGACTCGCTGCGCGGCCACCTCGACGACATGGGGCAGCGTCTCTTCGACCCGCCGAGCGTCTTCGGCTGGGACTGGGAGGCCGCGTGGATCAGCAGCGCGACGCTCCTCGCGCGTTTCCGGTTCATGCGCGATCTCGCCGCGACGCGCGTCAAGGGCAAGCGGGGATTCCATCCCGAGAAGCTGATGCCCATGGACCTGCAGGCTCCCGGCGCGATCCTCGACGCGGCGAGCGCGCTCCTCGGCCTCACGGACCAGCTGAGTCCCGACGAGCGGACCGCGCTGATCGACTACCTGAGCGACGGCGGCACCGTCTCCGCCTTGAACTTGAACGATCTCGACACTCGCGGCCGCAAGCTGCACGGGCTCTTCGCGCTCCTGTTGCAGTCGCCGGCCCACCAACTTCACTAGAGGACCCGACCCATGGCGATCTCACGACGCAGCTTCCTCAAGGGCAGCGGCCTGGCCGCGGCGAGCTCGCTCGTCGCGCCGGCGCTGCTCGGCAACCCGTTCGTGCGCAAAGCCTTCGCCGACACGATCGGCGACCGCTACTTCGTCTCCATCTTCCTCGACGGCGGAAACGACGGCTTCAACACCGTGATCCCGGTGAACGACGGCGGCGCGACGTTGCGCGCCGCCTACGACGCCGCGCGCGCGACCGGCACCGACGGCATCAACATCGGCGCGGCCGCGCTCGGCGCGACGCTGATCGGCACCGACCCCGGGAGCGGCGCCCAGCTCGCGCTCCATCCCGCGCTCGCCGGGCTCAAGCAGCTCTACGACCTCGGCAAGGTCGCGGTCATCCAGGGCTGCGGCTACCCGCGCCCGAACCTGTCGCACGAGGAGTCGCGGCTCGCCTTCGCGGCCGGCACGCCGCCCGGGCTCAGCACGGGCACGGGGTGGCTCGGACGCTATCTGGCCGCCAACTACGGCGGCAGCGACATCCCGGGCCTCTGCCTGCGGTCCGAGGTCGCGGGAGAGTTCCGGCAGACCGCGACGAGCGTGCTCGCCGCGCGCCGCCTCCGCTGGCTGCGCTTCCCCTACGACGACGACTACGGCGACGACGTCACGCGGAAGCGCGCCGCCTTCAACGCGCTCTACCAGGGCGCCTCGGCGCAGGCGCTCCCGATCGCCGAGTACCTCGGCACGAGCGGGGTCGCGACCCTGCTCGCGACCGAGAGCTATGCCGGCCTGCACGACCTCTACCAGACGGATCGCGCCGCGTTCGACGAGGCGTACGACGCGCTCGACCAGGGCCTGGCGTACAACCTGCGCGAGGCCGCGAAGGTCGTCCACGGCATCGCGAGCGGCGTCCCGAACGTCCAGGCGCGCCTCATGCAGTGCGCGACCGGCGGCTACGACACCCACTCCGACCAGGGGAGCACGACCTCGGACGGCCATCACTGGCAGCTCCTCGCCGAGGTCGGCGACTCCCTGAAGCTCTTCTACGACGACTGCGCCGACATGGGCGTCGCCGACAAGATGGTCGTGCTGGTCTGGAGCGAGTTCGGCCGGCGGGTGCCGCAGAACGACGGCGGCACCGACCACGGCACGCAGTACCCGATGTTCGTGCTCGGCGGCGCCGTGCAGGGCGGCGTCTACGGCAACCACCCCAACATCAACGAGAGCGCGCTTTCCGATGACGGCAACACCGTATACTCGCAAGCGGCCGCCGACCCGTTCCGCTCGACCGACATGCGCGACGTGTACGGCACGATCCTGAAGCACTGGCTCGGCATGCCGCACGGGACGATCCTCTCGAACGTCCTCACGCTCGACGGCGGCGACCCCGCGGAGCGCTGGACCGAGGAGAACTTCGACATGGGATTCCTCGTGTGAAGCCCGTCGGCCGCCGTCGGAGCTCCGCCGGGGACGCCGCCACCGCCGCCGCTCTCGCTACCTGGCCCGGCGGCCGTCCCGGCGTCTTGCGGCTCCTCGAATGCCGCCTCCTGCACCGCGCCGACTGGCAGTACCTCGGCACGCGCGACGATCGGGCCATCGCGCCCTGGCCGCTCGACAGCTACCGTTGCGACCGCTGCACGCGGACGTGGGAGGTCGCGAGCTAGCCGAGCGCGCGCGTCAGTCGAGCAACGTCACGGAATCGCCGCGCCCCACGGTGCCGGGCGTCTCGACGCTCGCGTAGACCCCGAGCAGCCCACCCGTCTCCTGCACGAGCGCCCGCATGACGCCCGGATCCTTCGGCAGGTCGCCGAAGCCGTGGGTCGTCATGACGCAGCGCGGGCACGCCGCGAGGAGCTGGAGGACGGCGTCGCCGACGCTGAGGCGCCGCCCGGCCCAGGCCGCCTCGGGGAAGCCGTCGCCGGCCGCGGCCTCGTCGGTCGCGATCAGGAGGTTCGGACGGAAGCGGCGGACGTCGAAGCGCGACGCCGGCCGACGGCTCGCCATCGTCCCGAGCGAGCCCGTCGTCACGACCAGCAGGGGAAACGCGTCGAAGTACGTGCCGAGGGGCGACTCGTACTCGAAGAGCTCGGGCGGGAACACGGTCAGGTCGGGGAGGGGCTCGCCCTCGGCGCGGCCGAAGACCGCGCGCATCTCCTGCTCGAAATCGGCGTGCGTGGGCGCGCCGCGCCGGTAGTGGTCGAGCGCGTCGGCGGGCAGGAGCGGCCAGAGGCTCACGCGGTGGTCGAGCGCCCGCGAGAGCCGTTCGTTCACGTCGGCGTCGCCGGTGCGGCACGTGGTGCCGTCCGGGAACGTGATGACGGCGGGGCTCGATCCCTCGGCGGGCGGCGGCTCGGGATAGGCCGCCGCGAGCCGCATGAGCCCCGGGATCTTCTTGGCGCCCCGGATGCCGCCGTTCACCTCGTCGCGCACCGCCCAGGCGCGATCGCCGGGAATTCCGCGCGCCCCGAGCGCCGTCGTCGCCAGCTGCTCGCCGCCCATGCTCTTCACCGGGTAGCGCCGGATGTCCTCGATCCGCCCGACCGTCGTGCCGTTCGCCATGGAGCGGTGCCGTAGCAGGAACGCGCGGGTGAATCGACACGCGCTTCGACCGTTCCCCTCGGCGCCCCGAGCCGTGCGATCCCGTTGGCGGGGGCCGTGCGCCCGGCGGGGCCATGTGCTACCTCCCTCCCCCGATGGCCGCACCGACCCGGCTCCGGGCCGACGCCGAGCCCGTGGACGGGACCGGACCCCTCGCGCGCTTCTTCGCCGCCGTCATCGCGCGGCGCTGGCTGGTGATCGCCTTCTACGCGGTGCTCCTGCCGCCGGCCGCCTTCTACGCCGCCAGGGTCCAGCAGGACAATTCGGTCGACCGGCTGATCATCGCGACCGACCCCGACGTCGTCGCGACCCGCGCCTTCGAGCAGGTCTTCGGCGAGGGCGAGTTCGCGCTCCTCCTCGCCGAGGCGCCCGATCCGCTGGCGCCGGCCGTGGTCGCGCGCGTCGACGAGATCGAGCGATCGCTCGCCGGCATCGACCACGTCACGGTGAACTCCACCCTCTCGATCTACCGGCGCGCCAGGGCCGGCTTCGAGCCGACCCCCGAGGACCTGGCCGCGTTCCGCGCCTTCGTCTCCGGCACCGACCTCTTCAAGCAGCAGGGCCTCGTCGGCGATCGCTACCTCGCGATCGGCCTCATCTTCGACGTCGCCAACACCGAGGAGCGGCGGACGGCGCTCGACGCGATCGAGCGGGCGATCGGGAAATATCGCGCGAAGCCGGCCCCGCTCGAGAAGCTCACCGAGCTCGGCGCGCCCTGGGTCGATCAGTACCTCGACGAAACGCAACAAGAGGCCTGGAAGTACTTCGTGCTCTTCCTGGCGTTCGTCGTCGCGCTGAACCTCATCCTCTACCGCTCGGTGGCGACGCTCCTCGCGTTCCTGATCACGCTCGCGGTCTGCCTGGCGTTCTCGGTCGGCATCATCGGGATCCTCGACGGGACGCTCACGATCGTGTCGCCGATGGTGCCGATGACGATCCTCGTGACGGCGACGGCGACGCTCGTGTACCTGCACTCGCGCTTCGTCGACCGGCCGCCCGATCGCGAGGTCGTGGCGCACCAGGTCTTCTCGTACGTCAACAAGTTCGTGGCCTGCACCGCGTCGATCTTCGCGACCGCGGTCGGCTTCGCGGCGCTCGCGGTCTCCGACATCCGGCCGATCCGCGAGATGGGCATCTGGGTCGCGCTCGGCCTCACCGCCGTCTGGGTCGTCACGCTCACCCTCTTTCCGGCCCTGCAGGCGATCCTCCGGACGCCGACGGGCCAGGAGCGTCGCACCTTCGGCCCGTGGATCCAACGCGTCGCGGACTGGCTGCCGCGCGCGACCTACCGCTGGCGCTGGCCGCTCGTC
Source organism: Deltaproteobacteria bacterium (assembly GCA_020848745.1). Lineage (NCBI taxonomy): Bacteria > Pseudomonadati > Myxococcota > Myxococcia > Deltaproteobacteria bacterium. The sequence goes on from JADLHM010000089.1 coordinate 56,778, forward strand.
ACGAGCTCGCTCGTCCTCTCGGCGCTCGGAGCGATCGCCCTGCTCGGGCTCCCCGGCGTCGTCGCGCCGATGAAGATCCTGACGAACCCGGCCGCGTACATGAACCCCGAGGCGCCGCTCTACCTCGACATCCAGCGCCTGCAGCCGCAGATCCCCGGCTTGTCGGTCACGCAGGTGTGGCTGAAGGGCAGCCTCGGCAGCGTCTCGGAGCCCGCGGTGCTCAACGGCATCCACGAGTTCCAGAAGGCGCTCGAGCGGAACCCCGACGTCGGCGCCGTCGTCGGGCCGACGACGATCCTCCGCATGATCCGCTACATCGGCGGCCAGGGCGACACCTGGCCGGCGGACCCCGGCCAGGTCGAGGAGGCGGCGGGCCAGCTCGAAGGGCTCGTCGGCCAGGAGCCGCTCCTGCAGCGCTTCGTCCAGCCGCACGAGCTCGCGGAGGCCCAGATCACCGTCGTCAGCCGCAAGCCAGAATACGAGGACCTGAAGCGGCTCGCCGACGGCATCCGCGCGGCGTGGGCCGGGACCGTCGCGAACGTCCCGGCCTTGAAAGCGTTCGAGCTCCAGATCGTCGGGCTCGCCCCGCTGCACGCGAAGATGGCGCAGGGCCTCGTACCGACCCTCGTCGAGAGCTTCATCCTCACGGTCGTCATCATCTTCGCCGCGTTCTTCGTCGTGTTCCGCAGCGGCACGGCGCGGCTCATGGCGATGATCCCGTCGATCTTCGCGATCCTCGTGATGTTCCTCGTGATGCGGCTCACGGGCATGCAGCTCAACATCGCGACGATCCTGATCGCGTCGACCGTGCTCGGCACGTCCGAGAACGACCAGATCCACTTCTTCTACCACTTCCTCGAGGGCCGGAAGGACGGCGACGTCGAGCACGCCCTCACCCACACGCTGCTCGTCGCGGGCCGCGCCATCCTCTTCGCGACCATGATCAACGCCGGCGGCTTCGTCGCCTTCGGGTTCGCCGAGCTGCCGCCGATCGCGCAGTTCGGCATGCTCGCGGCGCTGGCATTCGTGCTGTCGATGATCGCCGACTTCACCGCGCTGCCGGCGGCGTTGTGGATCCTCTTCCGCGAGAAGCCGTCGGATCGCTGACGCCGCGGCCTTCGGTCCGCCGGAAACAGCCGGATCCGACTACGCCGGGAACTCGCCGAGCAGGGCGACGACGAAGCGGGCGTCGTCGAGCGCCGCCTGCGCCGGGTGGCACCCGCATGACGGGACCGTTAGAACCGCAGCGCTCATGTTCCCCTACCACGACGAGAACGAGACCCAGCGCACGCCGGTCGTCACGTTCGTCCTCATCGGCCTGAACGTCGTGGCGTGGATGCTCTTGCAGGGCGCGGGGGCGGAGCTGCCGCTCGCGAAGTCGGTCTGCGAGCTCGGGCTCATCCCAGCGGAGCTTCTGCAGACGCGGCCGGTGGGGTCGCGCTTCCCGATGGGCAACGGCATCGCCTGCCTCACCGACCCGGGGCGGCAGGTCGGCAACATCCTCTCGTCGATGTTCCTGCACGGCTCGTGGATGCACCTGCTCGGCAACATGTGGTTCCTCTGGCTCTTCGGGAACAACATCGAGGACTCGATGAACCGCGGGGCGTTCCTCGCGTTCTACTTGACGTGCGGGCTCACGGCGGCGCTCGCGCAGGCCGTCACGAACCCGACGTCGGTGGTGCCGATGGTGGGGGCGTCGGGCGCCATCAGCGGCGTCATGGGCGCCTACCTCGTGCTCTTCCCGCGGGTTCGCGTGTTCTGCATCGTCCCGCTCGGAATCATCCTCACCCGCATGGCGCTGCCCGCCTGGGTGATGCTGCTCTACTGGGCCTTCCTCCAGCTCGCGAGCGGCCTCATGACCGGCGCGCACGATGGCGGCGGCGTCGCGTTCTGGGCCCACATCGGCGGCTTCGTCGCCGGCGTCGTCCTGGTGAAGCCGCTCGTCCGTCAGGACCTCCTGATCGAGCACCGCCGCCACCGGTGGCTGCCGGAGCGCTCCTGACGCGGGCGATCGCTCAGTTCGGAGCGTCGCAGCCGAGGCTCTTCCCGCCCGCGGTGAGCTGGGCGAAGAGCTGATTGAGCAGATTCTGCTCGTCGCGCCGCATGCGCGTCCGCATCGGCAGGCACAGGCAGACGTGCGGGCGCGCCGACGCGTTGTCGCCGAGCGAGACGTAGGCCTCGGCGAGGCGGAGATGGTTCTCCGGCAGGTCCGGATGGTTCCGCGTCAGGGTCTCGAGCATCTCGAGGCCGGTCTCGGAGTCGCCGTGCTTGATGAGCGCGGCGGGCGCGAGCACGTAGAGCGTGCCGAGCATGCGGGTCGCCGCTTCCCCGCGGAACCCGGGATCGAGTTCGCGGCTCCGGCGCGCGTAGAACTCGACGTCGCGCACCAGGTTGGCGGCGAGGAGGCCCTTCTGTTGCACGAGCCGGCCGGTCACGGCGGCGCGCCCGAACGCCGCCCCCGCCGTTTCGCTGCACGACGCCTGGCGGACCTTGTCGTACGCGGCCTCGCGCGCCTCGGGCGTATCCGTACCCTTCTCGACGAGCGCCTCGAGCTCGTCGGAAACCGCGAGGCAGTCGACGGGCGCGCGGAGCGGCAGCGGCACCTTGATGCCCTTGAGCGGCCCGCAGGCGGCGAGCGACGCGAGCACGACGGCGGCCACGGCGCGGCGCATCAGTTGCCGTACGCCTTCTCGACGGCCGCGTACCTGCCGGCGTCGGCGCCCGCGAGCGCGATGATGCCGACCTCGGCGCACGCGGTCTTTCCTTCGCCGTCGCACACCCGGCTGAGGCCGTCCTTGAACTTCTTGCGCTCCGCGGCCGGCGTGGTGCCGAACGCGACCACCGTCATCGACGGGAACTTCGCGCTCTCCCATACCGACCGGATGCCTTCGGCGCCGTCGATGTGGGGGAGCTCGGCCATCTGCGCGTCGTCGACGAGCGCGCACTCGGCCTCGCCGGTCAGCACCTTCTTGATCGCCTGCAGGGGACGCTGGGTCTCGACGAGCTGGAAGTCGCCGAGCACGAACGCTCGTCCGGAGACGACGCGCTCGAGGAAGCGGGGGTCGTCGGCATGGTCGGTCGCCATCGTCTTGCCGAAGCAGCCCTTGGCGTCGGGCGCGTTCTTGCTGATGAGGAAGTACTGCTGGCCGCCGGCGCGCGACACGAGCACCGTCCCGAGCACCTCGAGCTGGTACTTCTTCTGCAACGCGAGAAAGGCGGCGAGCGAGAGGATGCCGAAATGCGGCTTCTCGTCGCGGATGTACGCCTCGGCGGCGGCGCGCGTCGTGTGGTACTGCCCGTGCGCGTCGTTGCCCCAGCCGTACTGCTTCGCGGCGAGCGCGATGAAGCGGTCGAGGTAGCTTTGCGCGAGCGACGCGCCGCCGACCCCGTGCTCCTTCAGCACGAGCACGTTCACGCGCGAGGGCGGCGACGCCGCGAGCGCACCCGTCGCGACCACGGCGGCCGCGAGGGCCGCCGCGATTCCCTGGACCGCGTCCGGCCTCATTCGACGGGCACCGCGGAGGGGGAGGATCCGGCGGGCCGCCGCCGACGCCGCCGGCGGCGCTTGGCGGGCGCGCTCGCCGCGCCGTCGCCGCCGTCGCTCGCCGCCGCCGCGGAGGTCGCGACCGGCACCGCAGAGGCGGCCGCGCCCGCGCGTCCGCGGCCGCGTCCCGCACCGCCGCGACGTGGGGCGCGGCCGCGCCGTCCACGCCCGCCGCGATCGTCCTCGACCACCGGGCGCGGCACGTGCTCGTGCACGCCGTGGTCGAAGTTCGGCAGGATCACCCGCGGCAACGTCATCCCGATCGCTTTCTCGATGGACTGCAGCTCGTCTTCCTCCTCGGGGGCGACGAAGGTCAGCACCTCGCCAACGGCCCCGGCGCGCGCCGTCCGGCCGCCGCGATGGATGTAGTCGTCGGAGGAGAACGGCACGTCGTAGTTGACGACGTGCGAGATGCCCTCGACGTCGATGCCGCGCGCCGCGACGTCGGTTGCGACCATCACGGGATACTCGCCGCGGCGGAACGCCTCGAGCGCCGCCACCCGATCCTCCTGCCGGCGGTCGGAGTGGATGCTCGTCGCCGGCGAGGCGCCGCGCGTGATGGCGCGCGCCAGCCGGTCGGCGTCGGCCTTGCGCTTCACGAACACCAGAACGGAGCGCCACTGCTGCTGCTTGATGAGCGTCGTGAGGAGCGGCGTCTTCCGATCCTGCGCGACCGGATAGACGCTCTGCACGATGCCGCTCGCGACCCGCTGCGCGCCGCCGATCAGGATCGGCACCGGGTCGCGCAGGATGTCGCCCGCGAGCTGGCGGATCTCGGGCGCCATCGTCGCCGAGAACATCAAGGTCTGACGGTCGACGGGAAGCGCGCGCAAGATCCTCTTGATGTCCGGAAGAAACCCCATGTCGAGCATGCGGTCGGCCTCGTCGAGGACGAGGACCTCGAGCGACTTCAGGTCGACGTAGTCGAACCGCATGTGGTCGAGGAGGCGCCCAGGCGTCGCGACGACGATCTCGGCCCCGGCGCGCAGCGCCCTCTCCTGCGGCCGCATGTCGACGCCGCCGACGACCGACACCGCCGTGATGCCGAGGTGGTAGCCGAGGGCGAGCGCCTGCTCGTCGATCTGGAGCGCGAGCTCGCGCGTCGGCGACAGGACGAGCCCGCGGCAGACGTTGCGGGGACCGGTGCTGAGGCGCTGGAGGATCGGCAGCAGGAACGCCGCCGTCTTGCCGGTGCCGGTCGACGCGCACCCGATGAGATCACGTCCCGCCAACGCGACGGGAATCGCCTCCGCCTGGATCGGCGTCGGCCGCGTGAACCCCATGTCGGCGACGGCCTCGGTGAGCGCGGGGATGAGAGCGAATTCGCTGAAGGACGTCGTCATGAGAACCCGACCGGTGCTTATCCGATGAAAGTCGTTCCTGAGCAAACGGTCAGGCGCGCGCGCTGTCCGATCCCGTCAAGCCTCGAATTCAACGGGGCTTCGGAGATTGCGCGCCAAAATACGATCCGGCACGTCACCAGCATGCGGAAATTGCTGGCGGGACAACCTGCCCCCTGTGCTAACGCGGTGCACGGCCGCCCCCCACAGCCCGCGGCCAGGAGGAAGCAAGATGCAAGATCGCGCCGGCATGCTCGTGCACCCCTTCATGTTCCCCCTCAACCGCGACCGCGACCCGGAAGATTGGAAGATCCACTGGTTCCGTGACGGGACGGCGATGGGCCACGTCCTCTGGGCGCTGAGCACCACGGGTCTCGCCCGGTCCTTCGACGTCGTGAACGCCGCCGACAGTCCCTGGCCCGCGAGCATCTCCGGCGAGAGCGCCCGGCTCGTCCTGTTCGTGACCGCGACCCGGCTGCCGCTCAGCGACGACGATCAGCGCAAGGCCATCGCGCGCAGCGGCTGCGTGATCGAGAACGCGATCCTGAACCGCCTCCTCAACTACTTCACCTACCTCGAGCGCGGCCGCGCCGTGCTGACGCGCGAGATGTCGGGCGTGCTGGAGCGCCGCAACCGCGCCGACATCGAGTTTCCGCAATACCATCGCCCCTGCAAGTACTTCCGCGACCTCTACGCCGAGACCCACGCTGAGCGCCGCCCCGTCGAGAACAAGAAGCCGTGGCGCACCTACGGCTACGTGGTGCGGGACCAGCTCTGGATCGACGGTCCGCACTTCCTCTCCTTCTTCGCCATGGACGGTGAGACGAACATCGGCTTCGCCCACCTCCTCCGCACGCGCCACGCGAGTCTGCTCGAGGGTCCGGGCCTCTCGATCGTCGAGCTGAGCGGCATGATCCCGCCCAAGGTCGGGTCGCTCGAGTTCATCGACGAGTGGAAATCGGATGTCATCCTCGACCGCGCTCCGACCCGCGTTCGGCCGCCGCGGACGCGCGAGCAGGCCTGTCGCGAGGCGCCGCTTTGCGGTCCCGATTTCATGGATGCGTACCTCGGGAAGTTCGGCCTCGGCGCCTCCGCCGCCGTGCCGCCGGCCGCCGACCCGGGAGCACGCGACGACCGGAGCGCCCGCACGACGCACCCCCTGCCGCGGCATCGCGTCGCCTAAAGGAGGTTCGCCGGGAATTTCCTTTCGCCGGGACCGCCCGGGCGGTCCGGAACGTGCGCATGTACCGCGCATGCCGCACCTCTGGACCGCCCCCGCTCCCGACACCGCAGCCGCCCGCGACGACCACGCGCCGCGCTGGTCCCGCCGGCTGATCGACGCGACGTGCACCGTCGGCGACGCGACGCTCGCGCGCGCGGACCTCACCGGCGGCGCGCGTTGGCTCGTGCTCGGGCCCGCGACGGTGCGCGTGAACGGCGCGCCGCTCGCGACCGGCATCGCGGTCCTCCGCGACCGTGACGAGCTCCTGATCGACGGCGCGCGCCTCTACTTCTCGACCGAGGCGCGCCCGGTCGTCACGCCGCTGCCGCCGAGCGAGCGTCCGCTCCGCTGCCCGCGCTGCACGGTCGTGATCGCGAGCGGCGCGGCCGCCGTGGCATGCCCCGCGTGCGGCATCTGGCACCACGAGAGCGCGGAGCGGCAGTGCTGGACGTACGCGGCCGTCTGCGCCTCGTGCGACCAGGCGACCGCCTTCGACGCGCCCTTCCGCTTCGACCCGATGGTGCTCGGATGACGGCCACCCGCGGAGCCACGGTCGTGGTCGTCGGCGCCGGCGGCAGCATCGGCAGTCAGCTCGTCCCCCACCTCGCGCGCACGCCGGGCATCGGACGGGTCGTGCTCGTCGACGGCGACCGTTACGACGAACGCAACCTCTGGGGTCAGAACATCCGCCGTCGCGACCTCGGACATCTGAAGGTCGCCGTGCAGCGGCGAGTGCTGCGCGAGATCGACGGCACGCTCGCGGTCGACGCGATCGCGGACGTCGTCGAGAACGTGCCGCTCGGGCGCATGCGGGGCGACGTGGTGCTCGGCGCCGTCGACTCCAAGGGCGCCCGGCGCTCGCTCAACACGATCGCGACGCGCCTCGGCATGCCCTGGATCGACGCCGGCGTGAACGGCGATCAGCGCCTCGCACGCGTGAGCATCTACCGCACCGACGCCGCGGCGCCCTGTCACGAATGCGCGTGGGACGACGGCGACTACGCGCTCGCCGACACGGAGCGGCCCTGCCTCGCGGGCGCGTCGTGGACGCCGACCCGGGCGCCGAGCGCCCTCGGGGCGCTCGCGGCGTCGCTGCAGGCGCTCGAGTGCCGGCGGCTCCTCGCCGCCGAGGACGCCTTCGACGGCGCCGGGCGCGAAGTGGTCGTCGCCGCCGACACGCACCGCATGGTGGTGACCCGGTTCGCCCGCAACCCCGACTGCCGCTTCGATCACCGCGCCTTCGCGCTCCTCCCGCTCACGCCGAGCGTGGCGACCGCGACGCTCGCCGACGCGTTCGCGCTCGCGCGCCGCGCGCTCAGGGGCGACGCCGTCGAGCTCGGCGTGCCCGGCCATCTCTTCGCGACCCGGCTCACGTGCGTGCGGTGCCGGAACGCGCAGTCGCTCGCGCCGCATCTCCGCGGCCGCCTCGACGCGACCGCTCTCGCCTGCCCCGCCTGCGGCGCCGCGCGCGAGGTCGGCGGCTTCGACGCGCACGAGCGGCTCGACCCGACGCAGCCGGCGGCCGTCGCCGCGCTACCGCTCGCGCGGCTCGGGCTCCGCGCCGGCGACGTCGTCGGCGCGACCGACGGCCGCACGGTCGTCCATTTCGAATGTGGAGGTGACGCACCATGATGGATCCGAAGCTCCGCGACTTCCTCGAGACGCAACGCACGCAAGGCCTGGCGCTCGCCGCCGCGAGCGACCTGCTCGAGCTCGTGCCGCTCGACGGCCCGCCGACGCGCCGTTGGGTCGCGCGTTTCCGCTGCGCCGGGCTCGTCGAGACCGAGACGGGAACGATCGTCGAGGGCGACGACTTCTGGGCCGGCATCACGTTCCGCGAAGACCACCTGCGCGCGGTCGACCCGCGCATGCTCGTGACCTGGCTCCGCCCGCGCCTCTGGCACCCGAACGTGCTGGGGCCACTGGTCTGCCTCGGGCACACCGGCGTCGGCATCTCGCTCGTCGAGATCGTCTACCAGCTGCACGCGATCGTCACCTACACCAAGGCCACGCTCGACGACGCGCTGAATCCCGCGGCCGCCGCGTGGGCACGCGAGCAGGCGCACCGCTTCCCGGTCGATCGCCGTCCGTTGAAGCGCCTGGACGCTCCGGCGCCGGTCGGCGCGCCGGACGCGGTCGATTTCGTCGTCGCAGAGGTGGCGCCGTGAACGCGCGCGCGGTCGCGGCACTGACGGCGGCGGTCGACGTGATCGTGCCGGCGGGACCCGACGCGTGGCGCTTCACCGCCGACGTCGCGGGCGCCCCGCTCACCGGCGATGCGGTGAGCGACGGCGACTGGCTCGACCTCACGGTGCCGGCCGGAGAATCCCGCGCCGTCCTCGACGACTGGCGCTCCCTCGAGCGGAACGCGACGCTCCCGGCGGGCGTACGCCTGGTCGCCACCACGGCGGGCATCGGCCTCCGCGCCGACGTGCCGCTCGCGGCAGACGGCGACGCGACATCACTCCTGCGCGCCGCGGTCGGCGCGTTGGCGGCGGCCGCGGGGCTCGCCGGCGCGCCCGCGCGGTCCGACGCCGCGGCCGCGCCGGCGACGAACGCCGCGCCCGAGCGCATCACCGCGCCGCGCTTCGCGACCGCGCCGCGCGGCGCCGACGAGTGGACCGTCGACCTCGCCGTCCCGGACCTCGCGGCGCGCGCCGTCGTGCGCCGCGCGCCCGACGCGACGCTCGCCGTCACCGTCGCGCTCCTCGACGAGATGCCGCAGGCGCTTTCCGCGACGGCGCGCCGCGCCGTCGCCCGCCTCCTCGGACGCGTCGCGACCCTCGTCCGTCTGGCGCGGCCCGCGGTCGACGTCGGCGCGCCGGCGTCGCTGCGCTTCGAAGTGCTCGGCGTAGACGCGGACGCGGTGGCGCTCGACCACGCGTGCGGCGCGCTCGCTGCCGCCTGCCGCCTCGCCGCCGCGGAGACGCCGGCGCTGCTTTCCGACGACGCTCTCGCGCGTCGCTTTCTCGCGCTCGACACCGCCGTGACCATCGCGCGCGCGGCATGACCCCCAACCCGACCCCACCCAGGAGGAACCGACGATGACCCAGACCGCCACCCTCACGATGGATCTCCGCGCCAGCGACATCACCGGCCAGAAGCATGTCCGGGCGGCCGCCGTGCCGAAGCACTTCACGATCGCCGAGGTCGTGCAGCGCCTGATCGCCAAGATGGGCCTCGCGCGCGCGAGCAGCGGCGGTGCGCCGCTCGCCTACCACGCGCGCCTCGACCGCGTCGGACGCCATCTCCACGGCAACGAGACGGTCGGCGACGCGCTCGAGCCCGACGACGAGCTGGTACTGACGCCCGACATCGACGCGGGCCGCGCCGCGCGCCGCTGCGCCGCGACGCGCGCCAAGCGGCGCGGGAGCTGAGCCGTGGCGTACGAGTGGGCCATCGAGCTCGTCGGCGACGACGGGCACGCGGTCGGACGCGTCGGCATCGCGCCCGACTGGCGGCCCGCCGTCGATTGGACCCATTTCGACGGCGTCCGCGCGGGCGTGCTGCCGGCCCGCGCGCGCACCGACGCGGGCGCCGTCGAGCCGCTCTGGGACACGACGCGCGGCGCGCCCTACGTGGACGGCTTCCGCGTGAGCGTGCGGGCCGACGACCGGATCGCGAGGCGGGACATCCCGCGCCGCTACGTCGGCGGCCTCGCCCGCGAGGCCGCCGCCGCGCTCGCGACCCGCCTCGGGCTCCGCGGCGAGCGCGACGTCCGCTGGCTCGTGCGCGCCACCCCCGATGCGGTTCCCACGCCGGCGCCGAACGACGAGGGCTTCGCGGTCGAGCCCGAGGCGCGGCCCTGGCCGGTGCGCGACACCCCGCTCGCGCCCTTCCTCGGCGCGGCGATGCGGGTCGGCGCCGCCGACGGCGGCCTGCCCGTCTTCGTTCCGCCGACGGTCCTCGAGGAGGCCCACGCGCGCGCCGCGGGCGACGTCGAGACGGGCGGCCTGCTCCTCGGCCGCCTGCACCGCGACGTCGAGCCGCCGTACGAGCTCTTCGTCGAGGTCACCGCCCAGCTCCCGGCCGAGCACACGGTCGCGACCGCGACCGCGATCACGTTCACCGCCGAAACGTGGAGCGCCGCGCGCCGCGCGGTCGCGGCGCGCGGCCGGAGCGAGATCGTCGTCGGATGGATCCATAGCCACCCGGACTGGTGCCGATTGCACGACTGCCCGCTCGAGCGGCGCCGCACGTGCACGGCGTCGCAACCGTTCTTCAGCCCGGAGGACGTGCACCTCCACGCGTCGTGCTTCCCGATCGGCTGGCAGGTCGCGCTCCTCGTGAGCGACAGCGCGGCGACCGGCGGCCTCACCTCGTCGCTCTACGGGTGGTCGGAGGGCCTGGTCGTGCCCCGCGCGTTCCACGTTCTGCTGCAAGGAGTCTCCCATGCCTAGATCGCCCGCATCCACCCTCGACGCCGACGTCGTCGCGCGTCTGCTCGCCACCGGCGACGACGCGCCCTCGCTCGACGAGCAGGTCATGCTCGCCGCGCTCCTGCGGGCGCGTACGCGCGACGCCGGCGGCCAGCTCGACCGCCTGCTCCTCGAGCAGCTGGCGGCGCTCCGCCAGGGCCTCGCGGCCGCCGACCACGTGCAGCGCGAGCTCCGCGCCGTCCTCGATCGCCTGGCGGCGCCGCCGTGGCACCCGGCGCTCTTCCTCCGCGTCGTCGCGACCGACCTCGGCCCGCGCGCGATGGTCGCGCAGGCCGGGAGCCGGCGCGTCGTCGCCCTCGGCGAGGACGTCGCGATCGACGAGCTGGCGCCGGGCGAGGAGGTCCTGCTCGGTGCCGACGGCTCGATCGTCGCGGCGCGCTCGCCGTACGGCGCGCCGCCCTTCGGCGAGACGGCGACCTTCGAGCGCCTCCTCGCGGACGGGCGCGTGATGCTGCGGTGGCGCGACGAGGAGGTCGTCGTCGACGTTGCGGGAGCGCTCGCGGCGACGGCGCTCGCGCCCGGCGATCTGGTGCGCTGGGACCGCACCGCGTGGATGGCTCTCGAACGCGTCGGCGCGGGCACGCGCGACGATCTCGGCTTCGCCGACGTCCCGGACGTCGGACGCGCCGACGTCGGCGGCCTCGACGACGCGCTCGAGCTCGTACTGTCCGCCCTCAGCGCGACGCTGGTCGCGCCCGCGAAGGCGCGCGCGTACGGCCTGCGCGGCCGGCAGGCGATCCTCATGGTCGGGCCGCCGGGCTGCGGCAAGACGCTGATCGCGCGCGTCGCCGCCGCGGAGGTGGGACGGCTCGCGGGCCGGCGCTGTCGCTTCGCGATCGTGAAGCCGTCGGAGTGGGACGATCCCTACTACGGCGTCACCGGGCAGCGCATCCGCGCGACCTTCGCGGCGCTGGCGCGCGCCGCCGACGAGGACGGCTCCGCCGTGCTCTTCCTCGACGAGATCGAGGCGATCGGCCGGGCGCGCGGCGGCGCCGGCAACCTGCACGGCGACAAGTACCTGACGGCGCTGCTCGTCGAGCTCGACGGATTCGCCGCGCATCGCAACGTGGCGGTGATCGCCGCGACGAACCGGCGCGACCTCCTCGACGGCGCCCTGCGCTCCCGCTTCGACGTCGAGGTGCCGGTCGGGCGTCCGACGCTCGCCGGCGCGCGCGCGATCTTCGCGCTGCACGTGCCGCCGAGCGTACCGCTCGCCGACGGCGCCGGGCGCGACGCCCTCGTGGACCTCGCCGTGTCGCGGCTCTACGCCCCGAACGCGGGCGCGATCGCGACCCTCGTCCTCCGCGACGGACGAACGCGGGTCGTCGCCGCGCGCGAGCTCGCGAGCGGCCGCCTCATCGCGCAGATCGTCGCCGCCGCGTGTCGGCGCGCCTACGTTCGCGACCTCCGCGGCGGCGCGCCGGGACTCCGCGCCGCCGACCTCGAGCACGCGATCGACGACGCCCTCGGACGGCTCGCGACCCTGCTCACGCCGCGGAACGCGCACGACCACCTCGTCGACCTGCCGGCGGACGCCGACGTCGTACGCGTGCGGCCGTGCGCCGCCGTCGCGACCCGGCCGTACCGCTACGAGCGTGCCGCGTGACCGCCGTCGTCCGACGTCCGGCCGCGCGGCGGCCCATCGTGTGCGGCGCCGACGTGGAGCTCGGGAACTTCGTCGTCGGCCTCGACGACGCGCCCGGGCTCGCCGGCGCGCGCCTCGCCGCCCGCCTCCTCCTGCACGCCATCCCCGGCCCGTACGCGCGCCCGACCGACCCGCTCGGCTGGCAGCGCGGCTGGGATCCGCAGGACGCGGGGCGGAAGTTCCTGCGCACGAACGGCGGCTGCTTCTACATCGACCTCGACCACCTCGAAGCATGCGTGCCGGAGATCCGGAGCGCGTGGGACCACGTCGCGGCCTGGCACGCCATGCTGCGCATCGCCGCCGCCGCCCGCGCCGACGCCGAGGCGCTGCTCCCCGACGGCTGCACGCTCCAGCTCCTCGCCAACAACAGCGACGGCCGCGGCAACGCCTACGGCAGCCACGTCTCCTTCCTCGTGTCGCGCCGGCTCTGGAACGACCTCTTCGAGCGCAAGCTCCATCAGCTGCTCGTGCTCGCGAGCTTCCTCGCGTCGAGCGTCGTCGTGACCGGCGCCGGCAAGGTCGGGGCCGAGAACGGCCGGCCGCCGGTCGACTACCAGCTGAGCCAGCGCGCCGACTTCTTCGAGTCGCTCGTCGGCCCGCAGACGACGTACCGCCGCCCGCTCGTGAACAGCCGCGACGAGCCGCTCTGCGGGACGACCGGCCCGCACGCCGCGTCGCTGGCGCGCCTGCACTGCATCTTCTTCGACGCGACGCTCTGCCACGGCAGCACGCTCCTCAAGATCGGCACGATGCAGCTCCTGCTCGGCATGCTGGAGCAGGGACGCGTACGGACCGACCTCGTCCTCGAGGATCCGGTCGCGGCAACGGTGCGCTGGAGCCACGATCCGACGCTCGTCGCCCGCGCCCGTCTCCTGGACGGACGCCGGCTGACGGCGGCCGAGCTGCAGCTCGCGTTCCTCGACGCCGCCGAGCAGGCCGCCGCGGCGGGCGACTACGAGGGCGTCGTGCCGCGCGCCGCCGAGATCCTCGCGCTCTGGCGCGATACGCTGGAGCGCCTGCGCGCCGGCGACGTCGCGAGCCTCGCGCCGCGCCTCGACTGGGTGCTGAAGCGCGAGCTCCTCACGGGCGCGATGGCGCGCCGGCCCGGCCTCGGCTGGACGGACCCCGGCGTGAAGCACCTCGACCACCTCTACGCGAGCCTCGATCCCGCCGACGGCCTGTACCTGGCGTGCGAGCGCGGCGGCGCGGTCGAGCGGTTCGCCGACGAAGCGGCGATCGCCCGCTTCGTGCGCCAGCCGCCGCCCGACACGCGCGCGTTCGGACGCGCGCTCCTGCAGCGGCTCGGCGGCCGCGCGGTCGCCGACGTCGACTGGGACCGGATCGCGATCGTGCGTGCGGGCCCCGACGGCGTTCCGGTCACGCGAACCGTCCACCTCGACGACCCGCTCGGCTTCACGCGCCACGCGCTCGGCCTGATGCACGCCGAGCTCGGCTTCGCCCGCGACGCGCGCAGCTTCCCACGCACCGCGCTGCGGCCGCCGAGCGCCGGCGCGGACTCCCTGGACGAGCTGCTGGACGCGCTCGACGCCACGACGTCGGCGTGGCCGGACGCGTCGTCCCCCCTGCCACCCGAGGCGTCGGCGACCGGCGCCTCCGAGCCCGCCGGTGCAACCGGCGCCCGAGGAGACTCCCATGAGCACGCGTGAACGCGACCGCCACGACCGCGAAACCCCACCCGCCGCCGCACCGCCGACGCCCGACGCCGAGATCCGCCGCACGGCGGAGCGCCTCTTCGACGAGGCGGAGCACGCGATCGCGCGCGCCCTCTCCGGCGACAGCGCCGCCTTCCTGATGGCGTCGCGCCAGGCCAGTGCCGAGTGAGCGAGGCGGCGCGCATCCTCGGCGTCGAGACCGAGTACGCCGTCGTCGGGGGCGGCGACGACATGGAGCACCTGGCGATCGTCGAGGGGCTCATGCGGCACGCGCGCCGCCGGCTCGCGCACCTTCCCGACGAGCTCGGCCGCGGGATCTTCCTCGCCTCGGGCGGACGGTTCTACCTCGACTGCGGCGCCCATCCCGAGATGACGACGCCGGAGTGCGGCGACCCCTGGTCGCTCGTCGGCGAGGTCCGCGCCGGCGAGCGCACGATGCTCGAGCTCGCCGGCGAGTGGAGCACGCGCCTCCGGGGCGGCCGCGTACTCGTGCTGCGCACCAACGTCGACCTCTCCGGCTCGCAGGCGACCTGGGGGACGCACGAGAACTACGGGCACCGCGCGGCCACGAACCTCGCGCCCGCGATCGTGCCGCACCTCGTTTCGCGCGTCGTGTTCACCGGCGCCGGCGGCTTCGACAACCTCTCGCACGGCATCGACTTCACGCTCTCGCCGCGGACGCCGCACCTCGTGCAGGAGGTCTCGGACGACTCGACCGGGCGGCGCGGGATCTTCCACGACAAGCAGGAGCACCTGGCGCGCACGCACCGCCGGCTGCACCTCCTCTGCGGCGAGAGCCTGTGCTCGGATCTGGCGCTCTGGCTCCGCACCGGCACGACCGCGCTCGTCGTGGCGCTCGCCGAGGGCGGCGTGCAGCCGGGCGCGGCCGTCACCCTGCGCAATCCCGTGGCCGCGATGCGCTACTTCGCGCGCGACCCGACCTGCCGCGCGACCGCGCCCGCGGCGCACGGCGGCTCGCTCACCGCGCTCGACGTCCAGCGCCATTACCTCGCGCTCGCGGAGGCGCACGCCGGCGCGCCCTTCATGCCGCCGTGGACCGAGGCCGTCTGCCGCGCATGGCGCAACGTGCTCGATCGGCTCGCGCACGGCCCCGACGCGGTCGCGACGCGCCTCGACTGGGCCGTCAAGCTCGCGCTCTTCCGCGCCCACGCCCGGCGGCGCGGCGTCGCGTGGGAGACGCTCGCCGCGTGGAGCCCGATCGTCGCGCAGCTCGGCACGGCGCTCGCCCGCGCGGATCGGCGGGAGCCGCTCACCTCGCGGCTCGTGCTCGGGCCGGAGAGCCCGATCGCGGCCGAGGTCGCGCGCCTCGGGCCGATCGTGACCGGCATGGGCCTGAGCTGGAAGGAGATCGAGGCGGTGCTGGCGCTCCGGCTCGAGCTCTTCGAGCTCGATGCCCGCTTCGGCCAGCTCGGCGAAGGCGGGATCTTTGCGCAGCTCGACACGGCCGGCACGCTCGACCACCGCGTCGAGCCGGCGCCCGGCGCGCCGCCGATCCCGCGCGCTGCGCTCCGCGCCGCGCTCGTCCGTGAGCTCGCCGGCAACGGCACACGCTACTCCTGCACGTGGTCCGGGATCTGGGACTCGGACACCGACAGGTACGTCGACCTCGACGATCCCTTCGAGGTGCGGAACGAGTGGATCGGCTGGCGCCCGAACGGCCCCGGCGTGCCGCCCGAGCGCTTCCTCCGCGGCCGGGAGCGGCGCGCCGCCGACCCGATCGCGCTCAGCATCCGGGCGCTCGAGCTCCGCAAGCGCCACCAGCTGCCGCAGGCGGAGCGCGCGCTCCGTCGCGCGATCGCGCTCGAGGACGAGCAGGTGCCCGCCGACTCCCCGAAGCGCCCGCACCGGCGAAACAACCTGGCACTCGTGCTCCTGCGCGCCGAGAAGCTCGACGAGGCGCGCGCCGCGAACGCGGAAGCCTGGCGTCTCAAGACGCCGCCCCACGACGTCACCAGCGGTCGCATCCTCTTCACGCGGGTCGCGCTCCTCCTGCTCGCGGGCGAGCGCGCGGTCCGCCTCCATCTCGGACAGCTGAAGACGCTCCTCGCCCCAGGCACACTCGCGTGCCTCGGCGACGTGACGACCATCTGGGACGTCCCCGACGTGCTCGCGTTCCTCGCGGAGCGCCTGGCGTCCGACGAAGCCGCCCTCCTCGCCGCGATCGCGGAGACGCTGAACGCGCCCGCGGAGGTCGCCGCCCTCGATGCGCACGCGCGCTGGGCCGCGGCCGACGCAACGCCCCTCACCGCGCCGTGGCCGAGCCCGTAGCCGGATGGGATCCCGACGCCCCGCGGCGGTTGACCCGCCGCGGCGCCGAGCGTACGACGGCGGCGATGTCCGTCGTCGCGCTCGCCGGCATGAACCACCTGTCGTTCCCGGTCCGCGATCTCGAGCGCTCGGTCCGCTTCTACCGCGACGTGCTCGGGCTCGCGCCGATCCCGCGTCCCGATCTACCGATCCCGGGCGCGTGGCTCGGCGGCAACGGCATCCAGGTACACCTGATCGTGCCCCCCGAGGGGGTGCCGCTCGGCGCGCCGCCGCCGTCGCTGAATCCGCTCGGCGGGCACGTCGCCTTCTCCATCGACGACTACGACGCGGCGGCGGCGGCGCTGCGCGCCGCCGGCATCGAGACGCTCGCAGCGGGGAGCGAGGTCGGCCAGCTCTGGATCCGCGATCCGGACGGTCACCTCATCGAGCTCATCCGCGGCGACGTGCGCCGCTGAGAATCGCCATGGAGCTGCCGCGCCTCCTCGACGTCGCGACGTCGATGTTCTCGAGCGTGAGCCGGCTCGGAGCCGGCGTGCAGGCGCGCCGGCCCGCGCGCCGACCGGCGCAGCCGCTCGAGCTCTACGAGTTCGAAGGCTGTCCCTACTGCCGGAAGGTGCGCGACGCCTTGACCGAGCTCGATCTCGGGGCGGTGATCTACCCGTGTCCCCCCGGCGGCGCGGTCCATCGGCAGCGGGCGATCGCGCTTGGCGGGAAGGCGCGGTTCCCGTTCCTGGTGGATCCGAACAACGGCAAGCGCCTGTACGAGTCGGACGACATCGTCGCGTATCTCTTCGCGACGTACGGCGGGCGCGAACCCGGCATCCTCCTGCGCGGCCCGCTCGCCACCGCGAGCTCGAAGCTGGCGTCGGCGTTCCGGCCGATCTTCGGCACGAAGGCGCGGCCGTCGCACCAGCCGGCCCACCCGCTCGAGCTCTGGAGCTTCGAGGCGAGCCCGTTCTGCCGGATCGCGCGCGAGACGCTCTCGGAGCTCGAGCTGCCGTACGTGCTGCACAACGTCGGCAAGGACGGCGAAGCCCGGCCGGAGTTCGTCGCGCGCTCGGGCAAGATGATGGTGCCCTACCTCGTCGACCCGAACACGGGCCGCGCGATGTTCGAGTCGGCGGAGATCCGGCGCTACCTGAACGAGACCTACGGCGCGTGAGACGCGGGCCGGCCGCGTCTCCCGAAGGAGTCCGGTGCGCGGACGCGACCCGACTTTCCAGGATGCCCGCCCGGCGCTAAGAGCCGGGGTCGGGAGGGGCGGAACGATGCGATCGCGATGGCTCGTGGCGGTAGTCGTCGTGCTGGCGGTGGCGGCGGTCTCGGAAGCGAAGACGCCGCCGGTACAACGCAAAACGGTGCCGGCCGCGGCGCCGGCGCCCGCCTCGCCGACCAGCGGCTTCCATCCGGAAGCCCCCTACACCGCGGCGCTCTTGCTCGACCGCGACTCCGGGCAGGTGCTCTTCGCGAAAAACGAGCACCTGCGCTGGCCGCCCGCGTCGATGACCAAGATGATGACCGTGCTGCTCGCGCTCGAGCAGGTGCGCGCGCACGCGCTCCGGCTCGACGATCCGATCATCGCGTCGGCCTGGGCCAGCAAGATCGGGGGCTCGCAGGTGTATCTCGCGGAGGGCGAGCAGTTCACGCTCGGCGACCTCCTCGGCTCCATCATGATCGCCTCGGCGAACGACGCCTCGGTGGCGGTCTCCGAGCGCATCGCCGGCTCGACCGACGCCTTCGTCGCCATGATGAACGAGCGCGCGAAGGAGCTCGGCATGGCCGACACCGAGTTCCACAGCGTCCACGGTCTACCGCCCGGCAAGGGCCAGCTGCCCGACCTCATGAGCGCCGCCGACCTCGCGATCCTCGGGCGTGCGCTCGCCGCCTACCCCGAAGCCATGGAGTGGGCGAAGACCTCCGAGGCACCGTTCCGCGGCGGCGCGCTCCAGATGCGCAACACCAACCACCTCGTCCGCACCTACCCCGGCGCCGACGGGCTCAAGACCGGCTTCTACGACGCCGCCGGCTTCGAGGTGACGGCGACCGCGACGCGCGACGACCTGCGCCTCATGGCGGTCGTGCTCGGCGTGCCGACCAAGAAGGGATGCTTCGACGAGGCGGCGAAGCTGCTCACGAGCGGCTTCAACGGGTGGAAGGCGATCGTCGCGGCGAAGAGCGGCGCGACCGTGGGCGGCCCGATCACGGTGACGCGCGGCAAGATCCCGCAGGTCACCGGGGTCGCGTCCGGCGACCTCCGCCTCGTGCTGCCGCGGAGCGAGGCGCAGGGCGCGAAGGTCGAGGTGAAGGTTCCCGCCGAGATCGCGGCGCCGGTGAAGAAGGGACAGGTGGTCGGCGAGGTCGTGGTCACGCGCGCGGGCCGGCAGCTCGGCCGGGTCGACGTGGTGGCGTCGAGCGACGTCGAGAGCACGTCCTGGCTCTCGGGCTGGTACTGACGTCCTGCCGAGCGTCCCGCCCGCGTGACGCTACAACAACGCGTCGACGCTCTCCGGCGGCCGGCCGAGCACTGCGCGCTTTCCGTCCTTGATGACGATCGGCCGCTCGATGAGGACCGGGTGCGCCGCCATCGCGGCGACGAGCTTCTTCGGATCGGCGACCTTGGCGAGCCCGAGCTCGGCGTAGATCGGCTCCTTGGTCCGCATGAGCGCGCGCGGGTCGTCGAAGCCGAGAAGCCGCAGGATCTCGTCGAGGCGCCGCGCGGTCGGCGGATCCTTCAAGTACTCGACGATGGTCGGGGTCACGCCGGCGTCGGTGAGCCGCGCGAGCGTCTCACGCGACTTCGTACAACGGGGGTTGTGGAGGATCTCGTAGCGGGCCATCCCGGACCTCTACATCAGATCGGTCGAGCGCGGACAGTTCTTTCCACCTCAACCGATCAACCGTTGGTCGAGCAGAAACGGGACCGGGCGACCGAAGCGGAGGCGGCGCCAGGTCGGGCAGTATAAGGCGATCATGTGAAAGCCGGCAAGCCGGTTGCGCGCGTCGGCGAGCAGGTAGCCGAGATCGGCGCACTCTGCGATATACCCGCCGCATGAACCGTACGACCGAGATCGGAGACCGCGACGCCACCGGCCAGGCGGAAGCCGTCCGCCGCCGCGAGGTATCGCCGCGCGAGCTCGTCGACGAAGCGATTCGTCGCATCGAGCGCCTGAACCCGCGCCTGAACGCCGTGATCCACGAGCACTTCGCGCGCGCCCGCACGGAAGCCGACGGCCCCCTCCCCGACGGCCCGTTTCGCGGCGTGCCCTTCCTCTTGAAGGATCTCGGGGGCGGCACGCGCGCCGGCGACCCGATCCACTGGGGCACGCGCTTCCTGAAGGACGCCGGATACCGGGCGCCCGTGACCTCCTACCTGGTCGAGAAGTTCATGAAGGCCGGACTCGTCATCGTCGGCCGCACCAACGTCCCGGAGCTCGGGGCCTGGACGACGACGGAGCCCGAGGCGTACGGGCCGACGCGCAATCCGTGGAATCCGGAGCACTCGAGCGGGGGGTCGAGCGGCGGTGCGGCAGCGGCGGTCGCCTCCCGCATGGTCGCCGCGGCGCACGCGAGCGACGGCGGCGGGTCGATCCGCATCCCCGCGAGCGAGTGCGGACTCGTCGGGCTGAAGCCGTCGCGCGGCCGGATCTCGATGGGGCCGGCGATCGGCGAGATGTGGGCCGGGATGGCGTTCGAGCTGGCGGTGACGCGCTCGATCCGCGACGCGGCGGGGCTCCTCGACGCGGTGGCCGGGGCCATGCCGGGGGATCCGTACGTCGCCGAGCTGCCCCTCCGTCCCTACGCGCAGGAGGTGGGCGCACCGACCGGCACGCTCCGCGTCGGGCTCATGCCCGCGATCGCGACCGCGCCCGTCCACGCCGACTGCGCCGCGGCCGTCGAGCGGGCGGGCCGGCTCCTCGCCGACTTCGGCCACCACGTCGAAGTCGCGCACCCGCAGGCGCTCGAGGATCCGGCCGTCAACGGCGCCGTCATCCGAGTCATCGCGACCTCGCAAGCGCACGCCATCGACCACTTCGGGGCGCTGCTCGGCCGCCCGCTCGGAGCGGCCGACATGGACTGCGACAACTGGGCGATCACCGAAATGGGCAGGAAGGTGAGCGGACCGCAGTACCTCGCCGCGCTCGCGGTGCTGCACGAGTGGAACCGTCGCATGGCGAGCTTCTGGTCCGGCGGCTTCGACCTTCTGGTGACGCCGACGATCCCGGTGCCGCCGCCTCGGCTCGGCGAGCAGACTCCCGATCCGTCGGCGCCGCTCAGCGCCTGGGCCAGGGCCGGCGTGATGGTGGCGTTCACGGCGCCCTTCAACGTGACCGGTCAGCCCGCGATGTCGCTGCCGCTCCATTGGAGCGACGCCGGACTGCCGATCGGCGTGCAATTCGTCGCCGGCTTCGGACGCGAGGACGTGCTGATCCGCGTCGGCGCGCAGCTCGAGGCGGCGGCGTGCTGGGCCGAGCGCCGGCCGCCGATCTCGGCCTGAGCGGGCGCGCGCGCGTCACCTCGAAGGCCGTCGCGAGCCGGCGGGCGATCACCACTTCGCGTAGTGGTCCTCGCAGAAGCCGAGCATGTTCGCGATCGCCACGCGGTCGCCGGCCGCCGTCACGAGCGTCCCCGTGAAGCGTCCGAAGAGCTGGTGGAAGTTGGTCGCGAGCACGAGCGCGTTCACACGCTCGACGTGCATCCCTTCGGGCGCGAACGCCAGATCGACGCGGCCGTCCGCCGAGCCGAGGCGCCACGGCCGCATGAGGTCGCGCGGGTCGTAGTCGAACGCCACCGTGTCGATCTTGTGGAGGCGCCCGTCGAGCCAGAAGCAGTTCTCGGTGGCGCTCGTCTCGTTGACGCCGCACGAGACGTTCAAGCCGGCGATGCGGCCGTCGGCCGTGCGGCCGGCGAGACAGCCCCAATTCCAGAACGTCTCCGGACGCATGAAGCCCGCGCTCCAGTCGTGGTGGCCGTAGACGTCGATCGCCCCGAGATCCCAGGTCGCGTCGGCGGTGCGGAGCGTGCCGCGCATACCGAGACCGGCCGTCTTCCGCGCGTAGACCCAGCCGGTCGGGCCGGCGCGGGTGCAGATGCGCATCGGCTCCATCGGCGGCGTCTCCTCGCTGAACGTCGCGTCGATCGTGATCGGGCCGCCGGCGACCTCGAGGCGGCGGGCGCGCGGCGAGGCGTCGGCGTGCATGGCGATGCGCGTGCCGCCGGCCTCGAACGACATGGTGCCGACCTCGGGCGTCGCCACAGCGCGGAGCCCCAGGCCGAACGGCCGCTTCACGCCGTGCTCGACCCGCCGCCGCGTCGTCGGATCCCAGCAGTAGACGAACGCCGTGCCGAACCAGCGCGTGTCGATGATCGCGCAGCCGAAGACCAGCTTCTCGGACAAGCCCCCGAGGAACTGGAACTGATGGAACCCGAAGTGACGCGCCAGCCGGCCGCGCGACTTCCCGAAGGGATCGCGCAGAACGAAGTCGCGGTGGTTCACCTCGTCGATCGGCTCGGAGAAGACGCCGAGCCGCACGCGGCCGTCGGGCGCGACGAGACGCGCCGCCATCGATCAGTCGAGCGGACCGAGCTGCGGCACGTCGGCCTTGGCGTAGGTGTGCTTTTCCTTCACCAGGGGCCCCTCGAAGTGCAAGAGGTCGAGGCCGCGCCAACCGCGTTTCAAGCCGTCGCGCTCGAGCGTGCAGACCCAGCGGATCATCGCCTTCCCGGCGGGCGCGTCGACGAAGCAATCCTCGGTGAGGAAGCGCATCGTGCCGTAGTCGCCGCGGAACTGCGGCACGAAGGCCTCGCGGATCGCCGCCTTACCGACCGCGCGCACGCCGTTGAGCTGGTCGTAGACGGCGTCGTCGGTCAGGAGCGCCATCACGCCGTCGAGATCCTCGCGGTTGAAGGCATCGGTGAAGGCGAGCACGCGCGCTTCGAGCTCGGCGCGGGTCGGGGCGGGTATGGGCACGATCGATCTCCTCGCGAAGGGCGGCATCGCCCGCACGGCGCGCCGCAGTCGCGGCATCGTTGGCTCACTCGCCGACGAGATGCAAGACGAGCTCGCGCACGTGCGCCGCCGCGCGGTGCTCGAACACGTACACCGCCTGCCACGTCCCGAGGGCGAGCGCGCCGTCGACGACCGGAACGGAGAGCTGCGCCGCGGTGAGCGCGGCGCGGATGTGCGCCGGCATGTCGTCGGAGCCTTCCGTCGTGTGCCGATACAACCGATCGTCCTCCGGCACGATCCTCCGCAAGAACGCCTCGAGGTCGCGTAGCACATCCGGGTCCGCGTTCTCCTGGATCACGAGCGACGCCGACGTGTGGCGGATGAAGACGGTGAGCAGGCCCTCGCGGATCTCCTGGCGCGCGACCCATCCGCGGAGCTCGGACGTGACGTCGTAGAGCCCCGCGCCACGGGTCCGGACCGGGAACCGATGCGTCGCCTGGCGCACGACGCGAGCATAGCGGCGACGTACCGCCGCCGCCATCGCCGGCGACCGCGAACGCGATGGCACGGCCCCCAGGCGCGCGCGCATCGCGGGGCCCGTGCTTCTTGCATGATCGCCTTGCGTGATCGCATTGACACGAGGCGCGGCCGGCGTGGTACACGAAGCGGGCCGCGCTGGTTCCCCGAACCCGCGGCCGTCCGAGGACCAGTCAACGTGCCGAACCCCTCCCGACGCGTCGAGGCTTCACGGATGAAGGTCGCGCGCCGCCGGCGACTCTTCCGTTCGCTCGCGGCGCCAATCCTCGTCGCGCTCGCCGTGGCGGCCGGCGCGGTCGCGCACGCGGCCACCATCGAGACCGACAAGGACGACTACGCGCCGGGCGACACGGTGGTGATCTTCGGATCGGGCTGGGAGCCCTGGGAGACCGTCGAGCTCCTGCTGCAGCAGACGCCGGGCGATTTCGACGACGTCGTCTTCATCACGGTCGCGAACGGCGACGGCGACGTGTTCGACGACTCGTTCGCCGTCGAGTGGCGCCATTTCCACGCGAGCTTCCTCCTGACCGCGACGGGGCGCGCGTCGGGCCTCGGCGCGCAGACGACCTTCACCGACGGCATCCTCTCGGACACGATCGACGCGACCGGCGACAGCATCACGCGCGGCTTCAACGCCGATAGCTGCAGCTACGGCGACCAGGTCGATCGCAACTGGGCGACCGGCGACGACCACGGCACGAGCTGGTGCACGTCGGGCGGCGACGGAACGTTCAGCCACGCCGAGCGCCTCGAGTGCGCGAAGCCGGGCCAGATCGTGAACCTGAACGACGGCGAGAGCGGCGCCACGATGCGCGGCGACTTCCAGGCCCAGGCGACGGCGGCGCGCGCCAACATGAGCGGTCAGCCGGCCCCGCGCTACGTGACCGTCCTCATGGGCCACAACGACGCCTGCACCAACACCGAGGACAAGACCGGCAACGGCTGCGGCGGCGACCAGAATCCCGACAACTACTGCCGCACCACCAACGCCGCCTTCGAGCGCGAGCTGCGCGACGGTCTCGACCAACTGATCCAGGTTCCGTCGTCGCGCATCCTCGTCTCCGCCCTCGTCCGCATCTCGGAGCTCTGCAACTTCGGCTCGAAGAACAGCTGCGGGCTCGGCTTCGGCACCAACTGCAGCTTCTTCTGGCAGAACCTGACGACCATCTTCGGCGCCGGCGGCGTCTGCCACTCGCTCACGGCCGACTGCTCGAACGCGCGCCGCATCGACATGTACGACACGACCGTCGCCTACAACGCGATCCTCGCGGCGGTGACGGCGGAGTACGCGGCCATCCCGGCGGGCGGCACGTCGGCGACGGGCGCCGTGAAAGCGAGCGACGTCGGCCTCCGCTTCGTCGAGGCCCCCTTCCATTACAAGTTCTCGAGCGGCGACATCTCGTGCTGCGACTGTTTCCACCCGGCGGCGAGCGGCCAGGCGAAGCTCGCCGAGGGCACGTACGCGGGCTTCCAGTGCAGCGCCGCGACCCCGTGCTGCGCACCCTCGGCCGACCCGCTCGTGAACGCGGCCTGCTCCGCGACCGACGAGACGAGCTTCCATCCCGGCGGCTTCTGGGCCGGCGCCCCGTGCGGCAACGGCGTCGTCGATCCGGGCGAGCAGTGCGACCTCGGGGCCGCGAACGGCACACCCGGCGCGTGCTGCCTCGGGAGCTGCGCTTTCGCGCCGGCGGGTACGACCTGCCGCGCTTCGGCCGGCGTCTGCGACGTCGCCGAGACCTGCACCGGGGCGGCGGCGGCCTGCCCCGCGAACGGCTTCGCGTCGAGCGCGACCGTCTGCCGCGGCTCGGCGGGCGCCTGCGATCCCGCCGAGACCTGCAGCGGCAGCGCGGCGAGCTGCCCGTCCGACGCCAAGAGCGCCGGCGTCTGCCGGCCGAGCGCCGGCTCGTGCGACGTCGCGGAGAGCTGCGACGGCGTGAGCGACGCGTGCCCCGCCGACGTCGTGCAGCCGGCGAGCTTCGTCTGCCGGCCGGCGGGCGGCGTGTGCGACGTCGCCGAGAGTTGCACCGGCTCGAGCGGGGGCTGCCCCACGGACGCGAAGAGCACGGCGACGTGTCGCGCCGCCATCGGCGTCTGCGACCTCACCGAGACCTGCGACGGCGTGAACGATGCGTGTCCCGCCGACGCGTTCGCCCCGCCGACCGTCACGTGTCGCGGCGCGGCCGGCGTCTGCGACCTCGCGGAGAGCTGCACGGGGAGCTCCGCGGCGTGCCCCGCCGACGCCAAGAGCACGGCGGTCTGCCGCGCCGCCGCGGGTGCATGCGACATCGCCGAGAGCTGCGGCGGATCGTCCGACGCGTGTCCCGCCGACGTCCTCGTGACGAGCGGCACCGTCTGTCGCGCCGCGGCCGGCGTCTGCGACCTCGTCGAGAGCTGCGACGGGGCCTCGCCGACCTGCCCCGCCGACGCCAGGAGCACCGCCGTCTGCCGGCCGCCGGCCGGGTTCTGCGATCTCACCGAGAGCTGCGACGGCGTCGGCACCGCCTGCCCGCCCGACAGCCTGCGCCCCGCGAACGTCGTCTGCCGCGCCGCCGCCGGCGTCTGCGACGTCGCCGAGCTCTGCACCGGCGTGAGCGCCGCCTGCCCGGACGACGCCAAGAGTACGGCGGTCTGCCGCGGCGCCGCGGGCGTCTGCGACGTCGGCGAGAGCTGCGACGGATCGTCCGACGCGTGCCCCGACGACAGCTTCGCGGCCGCGACCGTCGTGTGCCGGCCGGCGACGGGCGATTGCGACGCCACCGAGCTCTGCAGCGGCGGCGCGGCCGGGTGTCCGGCCGACGGCGCAGCGGCCGACGGCGCGCCCTGCGACGACGGCGCCGCCTGCACGCTCCCCGACAGCTGCGTCGCCGGCCAGTGCCAGGGCAACACCGACATCTGCGGCGACGGCGCGACCCAGGGAAGTTGCGGCGAGCAGTGCGACGACGGCAACGCGACGAGCGGCGACGGCTGCTCCGCGAGCTGCCAGATCGAGGACACGCCCGGGTGCGGCGCGGCGCCGGCGGCGGGATGCCGCCTGCCGATCGCGTCGGCGCAGGCGGCTCTCTTCCTCCGCAACGCGACGCTCGCGGACAAGGACAGCCTGCAGTGGAAGTGGCATCGCGGCGCCGCCACGCCGAAGGCGGACTTCGGGAACCCGACCGTCGACGCGAGCTACCAGCTCTGCGTCTACGACGGCGGCACGCTCCGCACGAGCCTGCCGCTCCCCACGGCCGGCGTCTGCGGCGGACGGCCGTGCTGGAAGGAGAACGGAGCGGGCTTCCAGTACGCCGACAAGACCGGGCTCCACGGCGTCACGCGCCTCGTCCTCAAGAGCGGCGCGGCGCCCGGGAAGGCGAAGATCCTGCTCAAGGGCCGGGGCGCGAACCTCGCGCTCCCGGCACTGCCGCTGGCGCAGCCGGTCCGGGTGCAGCTCCTGAGCTCGACCGGCGTCTGCTGGGAAGCCGCGTTCAGCGCACCGGCGATCCGCAACCAGCCGGACCAGTTCAAGGACAAGTCGGACTGACGAAGCGCCTGGTCCATGCGCCAGTCCGCCCGTGCTCACACGTCGACCATCGCCATCGTTGCTCGCGTCGTGGCAATTGTGCTACCCGGTGCTACATGTCTCGTGTCGCGCGCCGGGTCGGGGTCCGCGAGCTCCGGCAGAACTTGAGCGTTCATTTGCGCGCCGTGGCCGACGGGCACACACTGGAGGTCACCGAGCATGGCCGACCGGTCGCTCTCCTGGCCCCCCTCCCACAACCCGCGTCGACCGTGGCGCGGCTCGTGGCCACTGGACGCGCCACCCGACCGGAGGGAGACCTCGTCGAACTCGGGCCTCCCAAAGGGCGTCCCTCACGGCGACTGACCCGGGCGTTACGGAGCCTCCGGGCCGACCACCGGTGAAATGCCGGCGCTCTATCTCGACTCGTCGGCAATCGTGAAGCTCGTGACCCCCGAGGTGGAATCCCCGGCGTTGCTCGAGTTTCTCCACGCCTTCGAGGAGCGGATCTCGAGCGTACTCGCGCGCGTCGAAGTCCATCGAACCCTCCATCGCGCGCACGGCACCCCCGCGGAGCGGCGGCGCGCCGAGCGCGTCCTGCGACGCATCGCCTTGGTTCAGATCGACGGTCCGATCATCGCCGTCGCGTCGCAGCTCGCGCCCGCCGATCTTCGCTCTCTCGATGCGATCCACCTTGCTACGGCGCTCTCGGTCTCCGGAGCTCTCGCGGGCATGGTCACGTACGACGAGCGACTTGCGCGAGCGGCGACGGTCGCACGCGTCCGTGTGTACGCGCCCGAATAGACAGCCCCGTTGACGGCGGACGCGCGTCAGCGTGGCAGCACGGCGAGCACGGCCGCGGCCTTGGCGCGGAGCGCCGCCGACGGCGCGCGCGCCGCGAGCGCGCTCATCCACTCCTCGACGCTCCGCGGATCGCCCGCGGACGCCTGGAGGATACGCGCGAGGACGGCGTCGTCGACGGGCGTCAGCGTCGAGAGGTACGCCGCCTCGACCTCGGGATCGCGCGCGAACGCGGCGAGCCCGGCGTCGCGGGCCGCCGCGCGCGCCGCCGGGTCTCGCTCCATGACGGCGGCGTGCAGCACCCGCCCGACCGGCGCTTCGTCGCTGCCGACCGCCGCCGCGAGCGGTCCCGCGACGGCAACCGGACGCTGCAGAACGAACGCCTGGTCTTCCTCCTCGGCGAGCGGCGGCCGCGGCGAAGGCGCCGACCCGACGGACGGCGCTGGCGCCGCCGGCGCGCCCCGCGTCAGCAGGTCGATCGTGCGGAGCGAGCCGTCGCCGGCATAGGTCAGCATGAAGCTCTCGGCGCCAAGGAGGCGCGCGAGGCCGTCGGCGATCGGCAGCGCCGTGAAGTCGATGGTGACCGGCCGCGCCTCGACCTCGCCGCGCACGGTGGCGCGCGTCACCGCTGCGATCTCGGCGAGCACCCGGTCGAGCGGCGCGTCGACGACCCGCACGCTCAGCCGGCCGTCCGCCCAGCGCACGGCCGCGGGCGCCGGCGTCGGCGTCGCGGCGGCGCGCGCGGCCGCGGCGAGGCTCCCGAGCCAGAGCGCGGCGAGCGCGATCCCGAGCGAACGCACGCCGCGACTCTGCCGCCAATCGGCGCCGGATGCGAGGACGCGTTGACGCCGCGCCGGACCCGGGTCCAGCGTCGCCGCGCATGGGGCTCACGATGCTCGCGCTCATTGCGATCCGGCGCGACCTCGTACCCCTTCCCATGATCGGCGCGTCCGCCGCAGCGCGACCTCGGGCCGCTCACGCCCTGGCGGCCTCGCGCGAACGTCGCGGCTGACGGCGCGCCTCGTCGACCCGACGAAGCGCACGCGCCCGACGACGCGTCCCGTCAGCCGCAGGTCATCGTGACCGCGCCTCCGCGGCAGCGCGGCTTCGGCGCCGCCGGTCCGTTCCAGTGCGCGCTCGCGCACTCGGCGGCGGCGCCGAGCCGGATCGCGAGGTCGAGCGGACCGACGAGCGGCAGCGCCGGCGCGCTCACCATGCGCACCGCGAACGTCACGCGGCCCGGCGCGCGCGCCGTCGAGCGGTCGGCGACGTCGATACGGCGGACGCCGCCGTGTGCGCCGCTCGGATCGTCGAAGCGCCAGCGCGTCCTCTTCTTGTTGACGGTCCAGCCGACGCCGCCGGGAATCGTGACGTCGAGAACGCCGGGGATCGTCACCCGCACGCCGTTCGCGGCCGGGTCGACCCCGCTCCACGGTTTCGGCAGCACGGCCGTGCCGCTCGCCGCGAGCGCGCCGGTCGCGTAGGTCGCCTTGAGGCGCGCCCTGGCCGCGACGATGCCGCTCGCGCACGGGCTCGCCGCGCTCGGGCTCGGCGTCGGGGCGGGAGGCGTCGCCGTCGCGCCGGCCGCCGGCGTCGGCCTCGGCGTCGGCGCGCCCGGCCCGTCGCCGTTCACGGCCTTCCATTCGACGAGCAGGTCGCGGAGCGCCTCGGGCTCGTTCGTCGGCGGCGGGTCGCCGGTCTGGCTCCGGGTGTTGACGCCGTGGCAGCTGCCGCAGACGCGGATCTCGCCCGGCTGGAAGCTCAGCCAGTTGCGCTCGCGGACGACGCCCGCACCCTGCGCGTCGACGAGCTGCCACGAGAGCGCGCGCCGCGCCGGCACGAGCGCCGCCATCGAGCCGTCGAGCCCGAGCGCGACCGCGCTCGCGGGACCGCCCGGCGCCTGCGACACGCCGTCGCCGTGCATCGGCCGCGCCAGCACGCGCCGGCCGGATCGCGGGTCGGCGACGCCGCCGTAGCCGCGCACGGCATCGGCCTGGAAGATCTGGAAGAACGCGACGTCGTAGATCGTCCCGCTCGCGCCGACCGACTGGACGCCGCCCGGTACGCGGAGATTGAACGGCTGATGCCGGTCGGCGCGGTCGCGCTGGGTGACGTCGCGCGACACGATCAGCGCGAGCCCGTGCTGGCGCAGGAACTCCTTGAAGCTCCCGACGTCGACGCCGACGTCCGCGAAGACGCCGGCCTCGACGGTCGGCAGCGTCTCGACGCGCGCGGTCGGCACGGGACGCGCCGCGACCTCCACCGGATCGAGCTCCCAGAGCGTGCCGTCGAACGTGGCGAGCACGTCCGGCGTCCACCAGCTCACGCTCTTCTGGATGCCGGCGGTGACGGCGCTGCTCGGAGCCCAGAAGCCGCCCTGGAGCGTCAACCGCTTCAAGCGGAACTGATACGACCAGCTCGGCGACGCCGTGCTGCCGTCGTTCGCGAGGCTCCCGGTCGCGGGCGTGTGCACGGCCACGAGCGTGCCGTCCGCGAGCGGCAGCGGGTTCCGGAAGTAGCCGGTGTCGGCCGGGACGTCGGCGTCGGCGCTCGTCGGCGTCACCGCCGTGAGCGTCATCTCCTCCGCGTTCAGCGTCGGCGCGCCGGTCAGGCGCATGAGCGTGCCGGCCGTGCCCGTGCCGAACTCCGGAGCGTGCGTCGCGAGGAAATCGCCGGGGCTCACCGGGTCCTCGCGCAGATGGAAGAGCCCGCCGTCACCTCCGATGCGAAGCTCGTTCGCGTGCAGGGACGGGCTCACGAAGTAGGTCAGATTCGGGTCGGCGACGAAGCTCCCGTCGGAGTACGTGCCGCCGAGCTCGTGGCGGCCGACGTGGTTCAGCGTCTCCTCGGCGGTCCCGTCCTGGTTCAGCTCCCACGGGAAGAACTGGTTGAAGGTATGGGTCGAGAGCGCCGGCGAGTAGGCCGGGTCGCCGGCGGTGCGCGGCTCCGGGAACACCTCGGCGCCGGCGAGGCTGGTCGTGGTCGCCGCGTTCGCGGCCTCGCTCGCCCACGTGAAGGCGCCGTAGCTCGCGGCCGTGCCCGGGGCGTCGCCCTGCTGATCGCGCTGCAAGTGATCCCACTTGGTGAAGATCACGCGCCCGAAGGAGTCCAGCGAGAGCGAGAAGGCGCCGCTCGGCGCGTGCTCGAGGAGCATGAGGTCGCCACTCGTCTCGTCGAGCGAGTAGATACCGGCGACGACGTCTGCCGACTCGTACTCGTCGCGCTGTGGGTAGAGGTGCGCTTCGCCGGTCGGCGGGCGGTCGGAGGTGAAGAGAATGCGGCCGTCGGTCGCGTAGATCGGCGACACGTTATTGTAGGCCGGCTGGTTCGCGATCGTGCGGATCGCCGCGGTCTGGCCCTGCCCGAGCCCCGTCACCTCGTAGATCTGCCAGCGAAAGGTCGCGACCTGGTACCGCTGGGTCGGCGCGCCGACGACCATCGCGAAGAGCGCCTTCGTGCCGCTCCAGTGCACGCACGGCTCGCGGACGGCGATGGCGTTCGCGCCCTGCTGGCCGCTCGAGCCGTAGCCGGCCTCCTGGGTGAGGAAGCGCAGCGAGCCGTCGGGATAGCGAACCACGAGGTCGCCGCCGCGGGGTGCGTCGCTCGGACCGGCGAGATGGTTGCCGAAGGTGCTGGTGAGGACGGTGAAGCCGCCGACCGGCACCTGGGTCACGAAGAGGATGGGGTTCGTCTGCGCGGCGGCGGGAACGGCCCACGCCGCGAGCACGAGGACGCCCGCGACGAGCCTACGACAAATGACCAGCGGTTTGCCTCGCATCGCTCGGCCTCCTCGGCCTGCGAGGCAGCAAGCATCGTTCCGCGCGAACCGGCGCGCTTCCGTCCGCGATGGCGCCGCTCCGCGCCACCGAGCCGTACGGCGATGACGGCGCGCCACGCCGGTGACGGCCGATGCCAGGGCGAGTGCGGCGGGCCGCGGGCCGATCAGCGCATGAGGGCCATGGGCTCGGCCGAGACCCCGTAGCGCGGGCGCGCCGCGACGCGCCCGAGGCACGCGCGCGCTCCGATCCGGCCGGCGAGGAGGTCGGCGTAGGCGGCGAGCACGCGCGCGGCTTCCTCGCGGGTCTCGCGCACCAGCTCGACCCGGAAGCGGCGCACGCCGCGCGCGACGAGCTCCGGCGCAAGCTCGGCGGCGGACTGCAGCTCGCCGTTGAAGACCGTGTTGCGGCAGCCGACGTCGACGATCACCGGGTGCGTCCGGCCGGTGCGGTCGCGGAGCGCGACCTCGTGGCGCTCGCACGGTCGGCCGCAGGTGCGGTAGTCGCGCCCGCCCGAGAGCAGGTGCGCATACACGCAGTGCTCGGTGTGGAAGGTCGGGATGCGGTGGTGCAGGACGACGGTGAAGCGCTCGGCGGGCGCGGCGTCGAGGAGCGCCGCGAGCTGGGCGCGATCGAGATCGTAGGACGGCGTCAGCGTGTCGAGGCCGCGAGCGAAGAGCTCGGCCGCCGTGATCGAGTTGGCGACGTTCAGCGAGAAGTCGCCGTGCAGGAAGGGGCGCGGCGCGCCGGGGGCGAGCGCCTGGAAGGCGACGAGCGCGCCCCAGTGCCGCACGAGCACGGCGTCGGGCGCGAGCGCCGCGAGACGGCGGTCGTAGCCCTCCTCGCCGGGCTTCTGCACGCGCACGGTCGCGAGCGTCACGTGCAGACCCGCTGCGCGCGCCCGTGCGACCGCCTTCCCGAGGCCGACGAGCTCCATCCAGTCGAGCTCGACGGCGCGGGCGCCGCTCGCGATCACGGCCTCGAGCTGCTCGGCGCTGCGACAGAGCGCGACCAGCTCCGGCGCCTCGGGCGCGATCCAGCGCGGTGGACGCACCGACCGCGCCGCCGCACGAAGCCCGGCGGCGACCGATTCCTCGCGCACCTCGCGCACTGGACCGCGCTCGATCGCCGGCAGCAGCGCGGCGACGAGCGCCCGCCGCACGCGCTTCAGCTCGGAGACCGGCACGTGGAGCCCCGGCGCGAGCCCGGAGGTATCGAGCGCGACGCGCGCGCTCCTCTCGAGCGCGACGCGCGCGCTCCTCTCGAGCGCCACGCGCGCGCCCCCCTCGAGCGCCGCGCGCGCGCTCCCCTCGAGCGCCACGCGCGCGCTCCTCTCCTGCGCCGCGAGCGCGAACGGCGTGCCGCCGAACGCCGCGAGCTTGTGGCGCAGCACCTCCGGCGTGAGCCCCTCCCCCGCCGCGGGCTGCAATGCCGACGCCGTCGTCGCCTCGGCCCGCGCGTGGCCCGCGGTCGCGACCGCGCGGAGCGGCGTCCCGGCGCGCCCCTCGACGACGAGCGCCACCGGCACGCGACCCGCCGGCTCGTCGGACGCCACCACGCGCTCGGCCTCGCGCGCGATCGCCGGGTCGCTCGTCACCCACACGCGATCACCCGCCGCGACCCGCGCCAGGTCCGGACCGGGCGCTCCGAAGCGCAGCATCCAGCCGTCGCGCGTCGGCTCGACCGCGAAGATCGGTCCGCCCGGCTCGCGCGGGTCCTCGGGGTGTCCGGCGTCGAAGACGACGCCCATGCCCGGCCGCGGCGCGACCGCGGCGGCTCGCGGTCCACCGCTCGCGTCATCGGCGCCGCCGAGACCGCGGAGCGCCGCCGCCGGCGCGCCGAGCGGCGCCGCGACCGCGACGTCGCTCGCGCGGCCGCCCGTCCACGGCCGTCCGCTCGCGTCGCGCACGACCGCCACCGCACCCCGCCCGACGGTCGCCACGCGCCCGAGGAAGACGCCGCGGTGCTTCGGGAAGCGCCCCTCGACGAGCGCCTGGTGATCGGAGCCGCCGAGGAAGCCGTCACCGAAGCCGCGCGTGTACACGAGGCTCGTGCGGAGCAGATCGTCCCGCGCTGCAGCAGCGGCGGCGGCGGCGCGCGCGCCGCCCGGGCGCGCCACCGCGTCGACCCAGTGCCGGTAGGTCGCGGTCGCGGTCGCGACGTAGGCGGCGCCCTTCTGCCGTCCTTCGATCTTGAGCCCGCGGACGCCGAGCGCGGCGAGGTCGCCGACGGCGCGAAGCCCGGCGAGGTCCTTCGGCGAGAGGAGGTAGGCCACGTCCCCGAGGTCGCGCACCTCGCCGTCGAGCACGAGGTCGTACGGCAGGCGGCACGATTGCGCGCACTGGCCGCGGTTCGCGGAGCGTCCGCCCCACGCTTCCGAGGTGAGACACTGTCCCGACCACGCCACGCAGAGCGCGCCGTGAATGAACACCTCGAGCTCGAGGTCGGTTCCGGCCGCGAGCCGCCGGATCTCCTCGACCGAGAGCTCGCGCGGCACGACGATCCGCACCGCCCCGAGACTCGCCGCAAAGGTCGCGCCCTCGGCGCTCGAGATCGTCATCTGCGTGCTCGCGTGCACCGGGAGCGCGGGACAGAGCGCGCGCGCCAGCACGGCGACCGCGGGATCCTGCACGATGAGCGCGTCGACGCCGGACTCCGCCGCCCGCCGCACCACGCGCTCCACGACGTCGAGTTCGGACTCGAAGACGAGCGTGTTCACCGCGAGGTGCGCCTTCGCGCCGGCGCGATGGATGCGTGCGACCGTCGCCGTGAGGTCGGCGAGCGCGAAGTTGCCGGTGCGCGCGCGGGCGTTGAAGCCCTCCCGGAGCCAGAAGTAGACGGCGTCGGCGCCGCTCGCGAGCGCGGCCTTCAAGGCGTCGAGGTCGCCGGCGGGCGCCAGGACCTCCGGGACGGACGGCGGTCGCATGGGAAGGCGGAAACGGTATCACCGCGCGCCGCCGCCCGGAACGCAGGCGCGCTCCTGCCGGCGGCCGTCGCGGCGGCCGCGCCGCCCCGGCTACGCGACGAGCGCGCGCGCCTTGGCGGCGAGGCGGGCGACGCTCTCGTCGTGCTCCACCGCGAGCGGCGCATCGGCGCGAAACCAGCGCAGCGCCAGCGACTCGCCGCTGAGCGCGAGGCGCGCGCCGGGCGGCGCGATCACGAGGAAACGCACGTCGTAGTGGACGTGCGCGGGCTCGCCGGGCCGCGCCGGGATCTCGTGGGCGTCGAGGTCGAACGGCTGCACGCGCCCGTCGATCGCGGCGAGCGACAGGCCCACGATGCCCGACTCCTCACTCGCCTCGCGCAGCGCCACGCGCGCCGCATCCGTGTCGCCGTCGGCGTGGCCGCCGAGCTGGAGCCAGCGCCCGAGCTTCCGGTGGTGGGTCAGCAGGAACTCGGCGCGGTCGTGCGACACGAGCCACGCGGAGCCGGTGACGTGCCCCGGAACGCAGGCCCGCTCGAAGCAGTCGGAATGGGTGCGCACGAAGTCCGCGAAGCGCGCGGCGACGGCCTCCTCGGCCGGGAAGCGGCGCGCGTAGGCGGCGACGAGATCGAGCAAGGGACGCCGGTGCACCGCCGGGTCACCGCCCCGGCCCGGGCATGCCGGGCTTCGCGCTTCGCCACCGACCCCGCACCGCCCGCACCGCGCGCAGCATCCGCGCGCGCCTCAAGCAGGCGGCACGAACCACACCGGACACGGTGCCCGATGCAGCACGTCGCGAGCGGTGTCGTGCGTGAAGTAGCGGCCGACGAAGCCGCGCGCGTGCTCGCCCATGACAGCGAAGGCCGGCGCGCGCTCGTGCAGGAACGACATGATCCGCTCGCTCGGATCGCCGCTGTCGAGGTGGCAGTCGACGCGCGCCACGAGATCGGGCGGGACGCGCTCCGCGAGCCGACGATGCGCCTCGTCGTGCGCCCGGCTCGTCGCCCCGGCGGCCTCGACGTGCAGCAGATGCAACCGGAGCCCGAGCGTCCGCGCCAGGTCGAAGGCATGACCGAGCACGCGCCCGCTCACGTCGGTCCGGTCCACGGCGACGACGACCTCGGGGGCCGCGTGCCCGGCTTGGGCACGCATGCGGAGAGGCGCCGTCGCCGCGTAGCCGTCGTGGATCGAGACCACCGGACACGGGGCGCGGGCGATGACGCGTTCGGCGACCGACGCGTGCTCGTCGTTGCTCCACCCGTGACTGCCGAGCACGAGGAGATCGGCCGGAAGGCGGTTGGCGAGATCGAGGAGGATCGGAACGAGCGCGCCGCTCGTGACGCTCGCCTCGACGGGCACCGTCCTCGGCACCCCACTCATGAGCACCCGCATCGCGTGGTCGACCTCGGTCGCCGACTCCCGCGTGTCGCGGTGCACCTCCTTCCATTCCCAGGCCCGCGTGAGCCCCGGAGCAACCGACGCGACGTTGTGGTGCAGGACGAGCCGGGCGCCGAAGGCCTCGCAGAGCTCGCTCGCGATCGCCACCTCGCGTGCGGCGAGCTTGGTGAGGTCGACGGCGCAGAGCACGATCTTCGGTGGCCACATGATGGGTGCCTCCTCTCGATCCTGAACCAGCACGCGACGTGCCAGCGCGCCGCACTGGCGAACCGCCCGTCGCGCCATCGGCCCGAACCGGCGTGCCCGCCCCGAGCGACGCGGGAATCGGAATGTCCTTCCCGCGGGCGGGAAGGCCCGCATACCGGCCCGCACCCCGCCGTGCTAGCGGAGACCGATGGCGCGCCGCGCTCGCATGATCGTCGTCCCGCACGTCGACCTCGTCGGTCGGACGGTCGTGCTCGCGGTCGCCCGGCTCGACGCGGCGGGCGCGTTCCTCGCGGAGCCGGATAGGAGCGCGAGCGCGGAGCCGGATCGGGGCGCGGGCGGCGATCCGGCGACCGACCCCGCGCCGCTCCTGCTCCCGAAGCGCGAGGTGCCGGCCGGGACGCGGGTCGGCGACGCGCTCTCCGTCTTCGTGACGCTCGACTCCGAAGACCGGCCGATCGCGACCACGCGCAAGCCCGCGCTCCAACTCGGCGAGGTCGCGTTCCTGCGAATCACCGCGGTCACGCCGGTCGGCGCCTTCGCCGACTGGAGCCTGCCGAAGGAGCTCCTGATCCCGTTCCGCGAGCAGACCCGCGACCTCCGGGTCGGCGAGCGGCACCCGGTCGGGCTCTTCGTCGACAAGACGGGACGCCTCGCCGGCACCATGCGCGTCAGCGAGATGCTGCGCGCGCAGCCCGTCGTGCGGCCGGGCGAATGGGTCGCGGGCGAGGCGTGGCGGACGGATCCCGCGGTCGGCCTCTTCGTGATCGTCGAGCGCCGCTTCGTCGGCCTCCTGCCGAAGAGCGAGCCGCACGGCCTCGAGCGCGGCGCGTCCGCGATGTTCCGCGTGACCCGCATCCGCCCCGACCGCAGGTTCGAGCTGTCGCTGCGCGCGCCCGCCCACGAGGAGATCGGCGACGACGCCGCCCACGTGCTCGCGATCCTGCGCGCCAGGACCGGCGGCCCCATCGGCGACGCCTCGAGCCCCGAGGAGATCCGCGCCCGCTTCGGCCTCAGCAAGAAGGCGTTCAAGCGCGCCATCGGCCGGCTCTTGAAGGAGGGCGCCGTCGCGCTCGGCCGCGACGGCGTCGTGACACCGGTGGCGGGGGGACCGCGGCGCCGCTGAGCTACACCCGCAGCGCCGGGAAGAGCCGGCGCGCCAGCGACGGCACGATCAGCATCGCAAGCAGCACGACCCCGCCCACCACGCGATCGTCGTCGGCGAACGACGCGGCGACGACGCTCGTGGCGAGCAGGATCGCGAACCAGACGAGGTCGCCCGCGATCGCGCAGAGCCAGCGCAGGACGCGCGGCACGTCGAGCCCGGTCGCGACCGCTCCCGCCGTGTAGACGTCGACGCCGAAGCCGATCGTGGCGACGCGAAAGAGCGCGGCCGGGCGGCTCGACGCGGCGCCGCGCGCCTCGCCGTGGGCGGCCGGCGTCCCGAGCATGGCGAGCTTCAACATCCCCTTCCCGACGCGGCGGAGCGCGGGCACGTGCCGCGCGAGCCGCTTGAAGCCGACGAAGAGGGGATGGCAGATCGCCGCCGCCAGCACGTCCGAGGCGGCATAGAGCCCGAAGGTCGCCGCGGGGTGGAGCGGGATGTGCCGGGCGAGCAACACGCCCGCCGGGATCCCGGGCCCGACCGGGGCCCAGAAGAGGGCGAACACCAGACCGATCGGCCCGCCCGGAAAATCCTTGCCGGCCTCCAGCAGCACGCGCGCGCCGTCCGGCCCCGCGAGCCCGCTCGTCGCCAGCATGTTGTTCGGATCGAAGAGCTCGGTCGGCGTCATCGCGAGAAGGGACAGCTTCCGGTCCGCCGGCCGCGAAGTCAATGCCGCGCGACGCACACGCCGCGCCCCGCCGAAATTGCGTTGCCGCGCGTCTTTGGGGTAGGACGCGACATCTCGCGGCAGGAGGAGGAGTGGCGATGAGACACGCACGTCATCTGGTGGTCCTTTCGGGAGCCTTGCTCGTACTGACGACCTGGGCATGCGGCGACGGCGGCGGCGGCGGCGCTGACGACGACCGGCGCAACCCCGTGGTCTTCACCGGCGACGGCACCGAGGTGCCGGAGATCGTCGCGGAGTTCCGCGCCCAGCTCGGCCGCGACAACGGCGGCGTCCCCGAGCGCGGCTTCACCGGCCGGCGCGAGATCGACTGGGACGGGATCGCGGACGAGATCGCGACGCCCGCCTTCCTCCCGCCGGACTATTTCAACAGCCGCTCGGATCCCCTGGCGCGCGGCGCCCGCGTCACCTCGCCGGGCAGCGGCGTGCAGGTGAGCGCCGACGCCGACAACCCGAGTGGCACGCCGATCCGCTTCGGCAACTTCAACGCGACCTACCCCCTGAACTTCCAGACCTTCAGCGCCGAACGCCTGTTCTCCCCGATCGGCAGCAACGTCGTGGACGTCGTCTTCACGATCCCGGGATCGCCCGACGAGCCGGCGCTCACGCGCGGCTTCGGGGCCGTCTTCACCGACGTCGAGGGCGGCGGGAGCAAGATCGAGCTCTTCGCCGAGAACGACACCTCGCTCGGCGACTACTTCGTCCCGACCGACGCCGCGGGCCTCTCCTTCCTCGGCGTGCTGTTCGACCAGCCGGTCGTGAAGCGCGTCCGCATCACGTGCGGCAACGAGCCCCTCGGTCCGCTCGAGGTGGACGAGGTCGACGTCGTGGCGCTCGACGACTTCATCTACGGCGAGCCGCAGCCGCAGGACTGAGCGCGACGCGGGGCGCGCCGGTCCGCGACGCGTCCCGTCGTCACCCCGCCGCGGGGATGCGCGGCACGAGGAGGTGGGCGTCGTACCGGCCGCCCACGTGCAGCACGTGGCGTCCGCGGTTGCAGGACGCGTCCTTCCGATACGGCGGCGACGGGATGATCTCGTCGGCGGCCACGATCAGCTCGAGGGCCTCGCCCACGACGAAGAAGGTGCTGCTCGGGTAGATCTCGATCTCGACGGGCACGATCTCGCCAGGCCGCAGGCGCTCTTCCGACGTGCCCGTGAGGACGGGCTGCCACGGGGTCGAGCGCGCGGGATCGATCGCGCGGCGCGAGACGCGGCAGGAGCCGCGGCTCACGAGATCGTAGTGGTTCCCGACCGAGCCCTCGAAGTGGACGGTCGCGCCGTCGCGGTCGCGCTTGCTCACCGCCACGAAGATCACCATGTCGTCGGGCGGCGGTGCGGCGCCGTCGGGGCGCGCTTCGACCCAGAGCCGGAGCTTCATGTAGCCGGTGAGCTCGGTGTCGGCCGCGAACCCCTGGCGGAAGACGACGCGCCCGCCGCGCGCCGGATACGTGATCGTCGCGGCTTCGGCGGGCGGCGTCGCGACAAGCGCCGGCGCCGGCACGGCCGCGAGGTGCAGAGGGACGTATTCGGTGCGGGCGAGCGGCCACTCCCGCTCGTCGCGGACCGCGTGGATCACGTCCCGGCTCGCGCGCACCTCGAGGCGCACCGGCGGCCGCGCGAGGAAGCCGCTCGACGTGTCGCCTTTGACGAAGCAGTCCATGAAGTCCTTCGTGAGGCGCTGCACCTCGGGCGCGTAGTAGGCCGCCCACTTGCCGGTGCGGTGGGTGTAGACCCACTTCCGCTCCGAACGGGCCTCGCGGAAGGGGCGAAACGAGCCGACGGTATGGAGCCCGTGATCGGAGAACGAGGCGCACACCAGCATCGGCAGGGTGATCGCCTCGAGCTTCGGCGCCAGCGCGCGCCAGAACTCGCCGCGAAACGGGTGGCGCGCGAGGAAGTCCATCGGCAGCCCGCCGTTCAGCCGCGCGAACTCCTCGGGTGTGCAGGTGGATGGTTGTCGTAGGGATGCGCGCACATCACGACGGGCACCCGCTCGCCGGCGGCGGCGGCGCGGCGCGAGCGGACCACGTTGACCGTGATGTCGAAGCCGTCGCGCATCGGGATCCGCACGTCGTACTCGCAGAGCACGTCGGGATCCGGATCGGTGAGCACGCACTGCGGATTCCAGAGCTGTCCCGTGAGCACGGCGCGCCGGAGGATCGGCCACACCGACCGCGCGGCGGCCCGGAGATCGGTGATCCGACGCAGCGTCGCGAGCGCCATCGTGGCTGCTCTCTACGCCGACCCCGCCGCCGGTGCGAGAGGACGCCGCCGACCCGCCACGGCCGAGGGCCTCTCTACGAGGCGAGCAGGGCGACCCGCACGAGGAAGAGCGGAACGCCGCCGACGAAGGCGACCCAGTACGCTCGCTCGGCCAGGCGCCGGACGCGTGCGGTGGCCGGCGGCACGATCCAGGCGGTCGCGAGGACGACGGCCTCGACGAGCGCACGCAGGACGGCGGACCAGAGCACGAGGTAGATCGCGAGCGTCCACCAGTACGCGGCGAACCCGAGGAGATAGGCCCGCAGCCCGTACGTGTAGTACTCGCCGAAGGTCCCGCCGTAGGCGACCCACTGGTGGAGGCGAAAGAGCGGCAGCGTCGGAACGAGCGCGAACGCGACGTACTGGAGAAGCGGACGATACCAGCGGCCGGTCCCATCGACTCGCGACGTCGCGTACGCGGCCGCGGGCGTGCACGCCGCCGTACGCACGCCGTCGCCTCCCCCGCCGGCGGCGATGACGTCCAGGAGGACGCCGAGCGCCGACGGGGGGGCGAGCGCGAGGCCGTAGGCGGCACGCGCCCCGGACCGTAGCCGGAACGCGACGCCCGGAGCGGGAAGCGGCGTCCGCCACGCCTCGACCGCGACGATCGCGGCGCAGGGGATCTCGATGCGCCGGTCGCGGCGCGCGATCACCAGCAGGCCGTCCGCGACGCTCACCGACGCCGCGAACGCCCGCGCGAGGAGCCACGCGGCGAGCCCCGGAGCCGCGCTCGCCACGACGAACGTGCGGAGCAGCCGGAGCGGGTTCTCGAGCGGGGTCTCCGTGAACGCCAGCGCGAACGCCATGGCGAGCAGGCTGCCGCGGCCGAGCGCCACCAGCAGTGCGACAACGACACGCCAGGATCGGGAGTACGCGGTCGCAGAAGTCGGCATCGGGTGAGCGCGCCGTCTGCGGAATCCGCTACCTGAGCTTCGTCGCAAATACGCGCGGCAAGTTCAGATCGAATCCCGGCAACAGCGGCGTCGCCAACCGCTGCCGCAACGCCGCCGCCCGCGCGAGCCCCCGTCCCGACCATCGCTCGACGGCCCCAGCCGGCTCGACCACCCAGTACTCCTGGACACCGGCCGCGGCATAGAGCAGTCGCTTGGTCACTCGGTCGTACAGACGGTCGCTGGACAGAACCTCGATGCAGAGCTCGGGGACGCGATCGATCGGACCTTGGTGCGCACGTGGGATCCGGCCGAAAAGCACGAAGGCGTCCGGCTGGAGAATCCGCCCGGGTGCGAAGTGCATGTCGAGCGGCGCCTGCCCGACCGTCACCGGGCTCTTCCGCTTGCTCGCCCACGAACGGAGGGCCACGACGATGCGCGCCAGGACCTCCTGGTGCCAGTAGCCCGGGCTCGACGACACGACGACCTCCCCATCCACGAGCTCGATCTTCGAGGTCGACTCCGGCAGGCGAAGGAACTCCTCCTCGGTGATCAACGGACGCTGAGCGGCGGACGTCATTGCCGTGTGAGGCTATGGCCGGTGGCTCGACAGTGTCAACGGCGCGATCCAGCACATGAGGGTCGCCATGGCGGTCGTCATCCCGCCGTGCGCGTCGTGCGAAACCTGCGGGCCGCGCGACGTGCCGACGCCGCGCGCTCGCCGGCGCTGACCCCGCTACGCCGCGCGCTCGATGAGCTCGGCGATCTTGGCGCGCTGGTAGGGACCGTCGCCGAAGTAGAACTGGTTGTGCTTCTGGCGCTTCACGTAGATGTGGACGTCGCACTCCCACGTGAAGCCGATGCCGCCGTGCAGCTGGATCGAGCGGCTCGACGCGAAGGCGCCGGCGTCGGAGGCCGCGGCCTTCGCCATGCGGGCGAGGCGGAGCGCACTTTCGGGCTCGGCGTCGATGGCGCAGGCCGCCGCGTAGGTGAGCGAGCGGGCGCGGTCCACGTCGATCATCACGTTCACGATCGGGTGCTTCACGGCCTGGAAGAAGCCGATCAGGCGGTCGAACTGCGTCCGGACGCGGGCGTACTCGGCGGTCGTCTGGAGCTGCCACTCGGCGGCGCCGCAGAGGTCGGCGGCGACGATGGTCAGGATGGCGGGCAGCGCGGCGGCGACCGCCTTCGCGCCGGCGCTTCCCGCGGCGGACGCGACGATCGCGGACCTGTCGACCTTCACGTCGTCGAACTCCACGTGCGCCTGATCGCGGGTGAGGTCGACGACGCGGTCGGGACGGATCTTCAGGCCCGGCGCGTCGGCCGCGACGGCGTAGAGCCCGACGCCGCCCTTGGCGTCGCGCGCGGCGACGACGAAGAACGCGACCTTCCGCGCCTCCTGCACGTAGGGCACGGTGCCCTTCAGGACCGCGCCGTTGCCGCTCTCGGTGACGGTGATCGACGTGGCGTCGGGGAGCCACGAACCCTCGGCGCCCGGACCCGCAAAGGACGCGGCGTCGCCGCCGACGACGCGCTCGAGACACGCCTGCGCGACCCCGGTACCGGCCTCGCGCAGCACGGCGGTCGCGATGAGCGTCGCGATCAGCGGGGACGGCAGCGCGGCGCGGCCGATCTCCTCGGCGAGCGCGGCGACCGCGATCGTCTTCATGCCGACGC
Source organism: Deltaproteobacteria bacterium (assembly GCA_020848745.1). Lineage (NCBI taxonomy): Bacteria > Pseudomonadati > Myxococcota > Myxococcia > Deltaproteobacteria bacterium. Next base: position 98,693 of record JADLHM010000089.1, read on the forward strand.
CGCCCGCCGACTCGGGCACCGCGAGCGCGGTCCAGCCGAGCTCGACCATCTGCTTCCAGAGGCGTTCGTCCCACGCGAGCGGCTGCACGTCGCTCTCGTAGGCGAGCTTGTGGTCCTTCGCGACGAGCGCGCGGAGCTTCTCGATCGGCGAGTTGTCCTTCAGGAACTTCCGCGCCGAGTCGCGCAGCATCTGCTCTTCCGAACCGAAACCGAAATCCTTGGGCTGGGCCATCGTCCCGTCTCTCCTAGTCTGGCTTCGCGTTACTTCGACTTCGCGAGGCCGAGCACGCGCTCGCCGAGAATGTTGCGTTGGATCTCGTTGCTGCCGGCGGCGATCGTGAACCCGTACGAGTTCAGGTACGCGAGCGGCCACTGGCCGTTGTCGGGCGCGCCGGGGTCGCCGACGTAGAGACTCGCCGCGGGTCCCTCGATCTCGAGCGCCACCGCCGCGATGTCCTGCATGAGCTCGCTGACGGTGACCTTGGCCTGGAGCGGGAGACGCATCGGGTGGTCGGTGAGCGGCTCGACGCGCATGCGCCGGTGCACCTGGCGCATGCCCTCGACGCGGATCGCGAGCTGGGCGACGCGGTCGCGGATGACGGCGTCGTCCCACGCGGGCTTGCCGTCGCGCCGCGAGCGCTTGGCGAGGCTCACGAGCTGGGTGACGCGCTCGTCGAGCGAGATGCCGCCGCCGCTCCCCGCGCCCTCGGCCGCTCCGCGCTCGTAGAGGAGCGTCGTCATCGCGACCGTCCAGCCCTTGCCGATCTCGTCGACGCGATACGTGTCGGGCACGACGACGTCCTCGAACAGCACCTCGTTGAAGCCGGTCTCGCCGGTGATCTTGATGAGCGGCCGCACCGTCACGCCCCTCGTGTCGGCGATCGGCACGATGAAGTACGTAAGGCCGTTGTACTTGTGCTCGTTGCTGGTGCGCGTGACCATGATCATCCAGCTCGCGAAGTGCGCGAGGCTCGTCCACACCTTGTGGCCGTTGATGATCCAGTTGTCGCCGTCGCGAACGGCCGACGCTTGCGCGTTCGCCAGGTCGCTGCCGGCGTTCGGCTCGGAGAAGCCCTGACACCAGATCTCGTCGGCGGCCAGGAGCGGCGGGATGAAGCGGCGCTTCTGCTCCTCGGTGCCGTGATTGAGGATGGTCGGCGCCGCCATCGAGAGGCCGATCACGTTGATCAAGTACGGCACCTGGGCGCGGCTCATCTCCTGGCTCGCGATCTGCTGGAAGCCCGCGTGGCCGCCGCCGCCGTACTCCTTCGGGTAGTCGCAGCCGATGAGGCCGGCGTCGTAGCACTTCTTCTCCCAGGCACAGAGGTAGCGCCGCTG
>JADLHM010000090.1 GCA_020848745.1 Deltaproteobacteria bacterium
CGAGCGCGGCGATCTTCGCGACCTCGTGCGAAGTGCGAAAGCCGTCGAAGAAGTGCAGGAACGGGATGCGCGCCTCGAGCGTCGCCGCGTGCGCGACCAGCGCCAGGTCCATCGCCTCCTGCACCGATCCGGACGCGAGCATGGCGAAGCCGGTCTGGCGCGCCGCCATCACGTCGCTATGGTCGCCGAAGATCGAGAGCGCCTGCGCCGCGACGGCGCGGGCCGCGACGTGGAAGACCGTCGGGGTCAGCTCGCCGGCGATCTTGAACATGTTCGGAATCATGAGAAGGAGGCCCTGCGAAGCCGTGAAGGTCGTGCAGAGCGCGCCGGTCTGGAGGGCGCCGTGGACCGCGCCGGCCGCCCCGCCCTCGCTCTGCATCTCGATCACGTGCGGCACCGTGCCCCACGCGTTCGGACGGCGCGCGGCCGCCCACTCGTCCGCCGACTCCCCCATCGCCGACGAGGGGGTGATGGGGTAGATCGCGATCACCTCGCTCGCGAGGTACGCGACGGTGGCCGCCGCCTCGTTCCCGTCGATGGTGGCGGTCGCTGGCGCGCCGGTGGCGTCTTCCGTCGCAGTCACCGCCGTCCTCGATCTCCGGCCGGCACGTCAGCCGATCTTGCCCGCCAGGTCGTCGACCTTCTCGACGAGCTTGCGCACGATCGCGCGCATCTCGCTCAGCTCGCGGCGCGTCGCGAACGTGCGCTTGAGCGCGGGCTCGACCGCCTTCGCGGCCCGCGCCTCCAGGCCGTTCACGACCTTCTCGGCGCGCCGCTCGAAGTCGGTGACGATCTTCTCGGCCCGCTTCTGCACCTGGGCTCCGACGCGCTGCGCATCCCGGACGAGCGCGCTCGCCTCGACCCGCGCCCGCTTGACCAATCCGGCGGCGCCCGCCGCTGACCGTCCTGTTCTGATCGCCTTCGGCATGGTTTTTGGACTCCCTTCGGAGCCGGGTATTGCATTTCCCGTACCGCTGGGCCGCAGTGCGCAGTCGAGGCCGGAGCGGCCCGGGATTCCGACGAATGATAAATCCGTAGACGGGCGTTTCCTTCGGACGGGACAGCGAGGAGGACGATCGCATGCAGCACGGCAGAACAAAGCTCGGCATCCTGGTGGGCGGGGGTCCGGCGCCGGGGATCAACAGCGTCATCGGCGCCGCCACGATCCGCGCCGCCCTCGAGGGCGTCGACGTGGTCGGCATCCGCAACGGCTTCGAGTACCTGATGCGGAGCGACCTCGACCACGTGCGGCCGCTCTCCATCGACGACGTGAGCCGCATCCACTTCCGCGGCGGCTCGTTCCTCGGCATCTCGCGGGCCAACCCGACCAAGGACCCCGCCCTCCTCGACGAGGTCGCCCGCTCGCTCGAGCGACTCGGCATCACCCAGCTCATCACGATCGGTGGCGACGACACCGCGTTCTCGTCGATGCGCCTCGAGGAACGCGTACGAGGCCGGCTCCAGGTCGTGCACGTACCGAAGACGATCGACAACGACCTCGACCTCCCGCCCTACATCGACACCTTCGGCTTCCAGACCGCGCGGCACCGGGGCGTCGAGCTCGTGCAGAGCCTGATGGTCGACGCGGAGACGACCGGCCGCTGGTACTTCGTGATCGCGATGGGCCGGAAGGCGGGCCACCTCGCACTCGGCATCGGCAAGGGCGCGGGAGCGACCATCACCCTCGTCCCCGAGGAGTTCCAGGGCACGCAGCTGAGGCTGCGGACGCTCGTCGACATCCTGACCGGAGCCATCGTGAAGCGGCTGAGCCGCGAGCGGCGCGACGGCGTCGCCGTGCTGGCCGAAGGCCTCGGGCTCCTCCTCGACCCGAGCGAGCTCGGGGAGCTCGAGAGCGTCGAGCGCGACGAGCACGGCCATGTCCGGCTCGCCGAGGTCGATCTCGGCGACGTGCTGAAGCGCGAGGTCCAGAAGCGACTGAAGAGCCTTGGCATCAAGCTCACCCTCGTCAACCACAACATCGGCTACGAGCTCCGCTGCACCGATCCCATCCCCTACGACATGGAATACTGCCGCGACCTCGGCTACTGCGCCGCCAAGTTCCTCCTCGACGGGGGCAACGCCTCGATGGTCTCGATGCAGGGCGGCCGCTTCGTCGCGGTGCCGTTCGCGACCATGCTCGACGCCGAGACCGGCCGGACGCGCGTCCGTTGCGTCGACATCGCATCGCCGCGCTACGCGATCGCCCGCCGTTTCATGATCCGCATCCGCCGCGATGACTTCGACGACCCGGTGATCCTCGGCGCGATGGCCGCCGCGGCCGGACTCTCGGTCGACGAGTTCCGAAAACAGTTCGAGTACGTGACGGAGACGGAGCCACCACCGCTCCAGCTGTAGGTTCCGGCCGTGACGACGGCCGGACCGGCGGCGGCGCTCCGGCCGCTTCGGGATATCCGAACGACGCGGGGGCCTCGTGACTCAGGCCGGTAGGAGAAACCGACATCGCGGGCCGGACGCGCGGCTCAAGCGTCGATCGAGCGTCGCCAGCGGCACCGTGAAGGCCTCCGCTACCGCTACGTACCAAGCATCGTAGCTCGTGATGGTACGGCGAAGCTCCCACACGCGCGCCGCGAACGGCTCGAACGCGACGAGGAGCAGGTCCAAGTCCAGAAGATCGCGATGTGCCGCGCTCGCCTCCAGGGTCGTGAGGTCCCGCTGGCGTTCCAGCCGCCGCAGGATGTTCACCGCCTCCGCCAACACGAGATGAGGCGCGAGAATGTCGCCCTCAGCGACGACGCGTTCCGCCCACGCCCCCGCTGCTCCTGCATCCGTCGTCGCCGCGACCAGCACCGACGCATCGACGACGACACTCATCGACGATCCGCGTCACGGGACTTGAGGATTCGCGCAGGGGGGATCCGCCGATCGGCCGCCCTTTTCCGGTCACGCACGCGCTCGAGCCACACTTCCACGGACGGTCGCTCGGCCAGCCGCTCCAACTCTCCCTTCAGATATTCCTGCATCGACTTTCGCGCCCGAGCAGCACGGCTGGCGAGCTCGTCCCGAACGTGATCGGGCACATCGCGGATCGTAATCTGTACTCCCATGACATCACAGTGACATCAGTGCATGCATTCTGCAATCACCGATCCGGTGCGGTCGGACCATCGTCGCCCGTTTGCGCCCCGTCGACGCCCAGGGCGTCACGGGCGCCGCCGCCGAGAAGCACGTCGGGCCTTCGTGGGTGGCATTCTTGCCACCTACCCGGCCCCGAGCCGGCGATCCCCGGTCCAGGTCTTCCGTGCTCGACCAACGTCGCCGCGAGGAGGTGAGCATCGACGCATCCGATGCCTCGCACGCGGAAACCAATCAGCGGGTCGAGCCGTACACCCGCTCGTCGTACTCGCGCAGCATGCGCGCCGCGGTGAATTGCGGGACGAGCGTCCGGAGGGCGTGCTTCACGCGGGCGAGCCAGCGCACCGGGAGGCCGTCGGGGCCGCGGTCGTAGAAGAGCGGCCGGACCTCGCGCTCGACGAGATCGAGAACTGCCGCCGCGTCGCGATCGTCCTGCGCCTGGTGATCGCCTTCGGGCGAGTCGATCCCCCAGCCGTTCTCGCCGTCGAACGCCTCGGCCCACCAGCCGTCGAGCATGCTGAGGTTCAGGCCGCCGTTCATCGCGACCTTCATACCGCTCGTACCGCTCGCCTCGAGCGGCGGACGGGGCAGGTTCAACCAGACGTCGACGCCCGACACGAGGCGGAGCGCCATCGCGAGATCGTAGTTCTCGAGGTAGACGACGCGCCGCCCGACGTTGGGGATCGCCTTCGCGCCGAAGATCGCGTGCAGGGTGGCCTTCGCGTCCTGGTCCTGCGGATGCGCCTTGCCGGCGATCACGAGCTGGATCGGCATGGCGCCGTCGGCGAGCAGCTGGAGGTTGCGTTCCGGATAGCGCGCCAGGAGATAGAGCCGCTTGTAGGTCGCGACCCGGCGCGCGAACCCGATCGTGAGCACGTTGGCGTCGAAGACCTCGGCCGCCTGCGCGACGTACTCCGGCGTCTCGCCGCGCGACAGCCGGTCCTGGACCGAGCGCGTGCGCGCGTAGTCGACGAGCGCGGCCCGCAGCACCGATCGCACGCCCCAGAGCTCGGCGTTCGGGATATCCGCGATCCCGTCCCAGCCGGCGTCGCCGGCGTGCCACCGACGCCAGTCGGGACCGAGGTGGCGGTCGAGCAGCGCCTGCATCGCCGGCGCCATCCACGTCCCGACGTGAACGCCGTTTGTGACGTGGCCGATCGGCACGTCCTCGACGGCGTGGTCGCTCCAAAGCGCCTGCCACATGGCGCGCGCGACCGCGCCGTGCAGGCGCGACACTCCGTTGGCGGTGCGGCTCGTGCGGAGCGCGAGCGGCGTGATGCCGAGCCCCTCGCCGGCATCGCCGGGGCGGATGCGGGCGAGGTCGTGGAGGCGCTCGCGCGGCACCGCGATGCCGTCGAAGTAGCGACCGAGCACGGCCTCGAGCTCGTCCACGCCGTACGCCTCGTTTCCCGCCGGCACCGGCGTATGCGTGGTGAAGATCGTCGCGTCGCGCACGGCCGCGGCCGCCTCGTCGAAAGCCGCGCCGCACCGCACGCGCGCGGCGATGCGCTCGTAGCTCCCGAAGGCCGCATGCCCCTCGTTCAGGTGCACGAGCGCGGGCTCGATGCCGAGCGCGTCGAGCGCGCGCACGCCGCCGACGCCGAGCATCGCGTACTGGGTGAGCCGGGTGTGACGATCGCCGACGTAGAGGCGCGCGGTGATCCACCGGTCGATCGGGTCGTTGTCGTCGCGGTCGGTGTCGAGGAGGTAGAGCCGGACGTGCGCGAGGTCGAGCCGCCAGATCTGCGCGTGCACGTCGCGGCCGCGGATCGGCACGGTCACGGTGAGCGCGCCGCCCTCACGATCGGTGACGCGCACCATCGGCAGGCGATCGAAGGCGCAATCGACCCAGTACTCGTGCTGCCAGCCCCCCGGATCGAGCCGTTGCTGGAAGTAGCCCTGGCGATAGGCGAGGCCGACGCCGACGAGCGGCAGTGCCGCGTCGGCGGCGGCCTTCAAGAGGTCGCCGGCGAGGACCCCGAGGCCGCCGCCGTAGATCGGCAACGCCGCGTGGATGGCGAACTCGGAACAGAAGTACGCGACGGGTTTGACGTCCGTCGGGCCCGCCGTGGCGCCGGCGAGGATGGCGTCCGCGACGACCCGGACCTCGGCGACGTACTCCGGGCGGGCCGCGAGCGCGTCGAGCCGGCGCGGCGACGCGACCTCGACGACATAGCGCGGGTTCGCCGTCCGCCGCCACGTCGTCGGCTCGATCGCCTCGAAGAGCGCCGCGGCGCGCGGCTCCCAGGTCCAGCGGTAGTCGTAGGCGATGGTCGCGAGCGGCGCCAGGGCGGCGGGCATCTGGTGGGCGAGCTCGGCGATCGCGTGCGCCAGGTCGCGACTCCCGTCGTTCGACGCGTCCCCTCCGCGCGAGGTCTTGCGGCTCATGGGCTGATCGACTACTCGCTCGCCGCCCGAACGGCAAAGGCGCGGGGGCGCCCCCGACGCGGGACCGCGCCCGGCGGAGACGACGGAGCTACCTGGCCGTCTTCGCCTCGGCGAGCGAGCCGAGCGCGATCAACGCCTCGAGGAGATCGCTGCGCGCGAGGATCCCGACGAGCTGCTTGCCCTTCACGATCGGGAGCGCGCCGATACGCTCGCGCCGCATGAGGCTCGCGGCCGCGACGATGCCGTCGTCGGGCGCCATCGTGATCACGTTCGTGGTCATCACCGACTCGACCTTGACGTCGTGCGGGTTCGGCGCCGCCTTGCGCATCGGGTCGGCGAACACCGACGGATAGGCGTCGCGAATGTCGCGGTCGCTGATGATGCCGACCAGCTCGCCGCCACGCACCACCGGCAACTGGTTGATGCGGTGCTCCTGCATGATCTGACGGGCGTGCTCGATCGTATCGAGCGGCTTGATCGTGTGCGGGTGCTTCTTCATCCACTTCTCGACGTTCATCGTTGGTCTCCGATCTCGGTGGGATCCGCGGGGCGGCCGTAGCCGGCGAGCAGCGTCGCCGACCAGCGCAGGAAGTCCTCCTCGGTCACGATGCCGACGAGAGCACCACGGGCGTCGACGACTGGCAAGCAGCCGATCTTCTGGCGCACCATGCGGATCGCGACGTCGGCCGCCGACTCGTCGGCAGCGGCCGTGCTGACGTGCGATTCCATGATCTCGGCCGCGGTCGCCCAACCGAGGCCGCGGACACGCTCGCGCTCGTCGTGGAGCGCAAGCGAGCTCGGCGACGCCGCGAGCAGGTCGCGGTGGGTGACGAGCCCGACGAGCGCTTTGTGCCGATCGACGACCGGCAGGTGGCGAATACGCCGCTCGCGCATGGTCCTCCAGGCGTTCGCCAGGAGCTCCGCGGTCCGGATGCTGACCACGTCGCGGGTCATGAGGTCGCCGACCGTGACCGCGCCGCCGTACGGCGGATGAGGATGCTTCGCCGCGTCGCGCACGCCGAGGTGGAGCGCCAGCTCGTCGGCCGAGACGCGCAGCGCCGTCGGCAGCCGATCGACGTCGGGGACGAGGCTCGCGTCGGCCGTCGCCGCGATCGAGATCGTTCCGGCGTAGCTCAGGATCGCGAAGCCGAGGCCGATCCCGGCCGCGAGCGGCACGAGCGGATGGACCTCGAGAACGCGGCGGCCGAGGAGGCGACGCGGCTCGCGCGGACCGGGCACGTTCGTGCAGACCGTGTGCGCGACCGGCCACCATTGCGGCAGCCGCGACAGCATCGGCGCCAGGACCGACGGCACGATCCCCGCGATGCCGAGCGCCAGGTCGAACACCTGCCCTTGTCCGGCTTCCTTGTTGGCGCGCATCTCGGCCGCGACGATCCGCAGACGCTCGCGCGCGTCGGCGACGTCGACCGGGAGCGCCGCGAACATGCCCGACACGCGATTGCCGAGCCGCAGATGCTCGTCGTCGCGGCGGACGTTCACGGGGATGAGCGCGCGCACGCGCCGCGGCGGCTGCGTCGCCTCGACCGGCAGGAGTCGACGGAGCGCGCCCGCGATGACGGCCAGCGCCACGTCGTTCACCTTGCAGCCGGCGGCGCCGCGGATCGCGAGGAACTCGTCGAGGTCGAAGGTCGCCCACGCGATACGGCGCTCCTCGCCGAGCGGGCCGTTGAACGGGAACGGTACGAGGCGCCGGCCGACGACGTCGAGGACGGCGCCGGCTGCCGACGCCGCCGCGCGGACGCCTTCGACCGCACGGCGCGGATGCGCGACGGCGTCGAGCATCCGGCCGACGCTCGCCGCGACGCCGCGCAGCTGCCGGACGGGTTCCGGCACGTCGGCGAGCGCGGGCGGCGCCGCCCCGAGGCGTGTTTCCCATCCGTCCGCCATGACCTCCAGCACCTGCACGCCGCTCACACCGTCGACCATGCAGTGATGGACCTTGGTGAGGAGTGCGGCCCGCCCGCCGGCGAGCCCTTCGAGGAACCAGCACTCCCAGAGCGGACGGTCGGAGGGAAGCGGCCGCGCGAAGATCTCCTGGAGCGCCCGGCGCAGGGCCGCTTCGTCGCCCGGCGCGGGAACGGCGAGCCGATGGAAGTGCCGGCGCGCGTCGAACGCGGGATCGGCCTGCCAGCGCGGCGCCGCGACGTCGAGGGTGGAGCGCACCGGAACCTGCCGGTAGCGCTCGAGGGCGCCGAGCCGCTCGCCGAGCGTGGCGACGAGCTCGTCGAAAGGCGGCGTCGATTCGAGGACGGCGACCGCCCCGACGTGCAGCAGCTCGGTCGGCCGCTCGAGGTAGAGGAACGAAGCGTCGAGCGGGGTCAGCCGGTCGTCGCCCGCGCGCACCCGCGGTGTCGGCGGCGGGGCGTGGTCGGTCGGCTCGGGGCGTTCGGTGGTGGAGTGTGAAGCCATGACGATTCTCGTTGCCGATGCCCGGTGCAAGCGGCCTGCCAGCGCGGTTCGCCTGCACGGACGGGCCCCCGCTTCCGACCGCCGGGAACGCGCCCGCGGCGTCTTCGCAGGCGTGCAAAGCCGGCGCGCCGCGGCATCGCGTTCGCGCGCCGCGGCGCGCGGCACGACGCTTGCGACCCGCTCGGGGCAGGAGGTGTCGGATGAGGAGATCGACGTCGGTTCGCGAGTACATGAGCCGATTGCCCGAGGAGATCGACCGCCGCGAGACGCTCGCCGCGGCGGTCGACCGCATGGCGGCGCACGACGTACGGCACATCCCGGTCATGGACGGACCGGCGGTCTACGGCGTGCTGTCGCGCGCGGATGCGCTCGACGCGTGGCTGCGCTACGGACACCGCGCCCGCGAGGTGGCGGTCGGCGAGGTCTGCACCCGCGAGCCGCTCGAGGTCTCGCCGGTGACGCCGATCGGCGAGGTGGCGGCGCAGATGCTCGAGCGCCGGGTCACGAGCGCGCTCGTGAGCGACGGCCATGTGCTGGTCGGCATCTTCACCAGCACCGACGCGCTCCGCGTGCTCGCCGAGCAGCTGGCCCCGTAGCGACGCGCGGACGCGCCCGGAGGGGCTCAGCGCATGGACCCGAGCGGCCGCGCCGGAGGTCCGCCGGACCGCGCTCCCATGCCCTGGCTGCGGGAGACCGCCGCCAGGATCTCGGCGCGGGGACCGATCCTGGGAGCGACCTCCGGGTGGTTCAGCACGGTGGCGAGCGGACCCGCGACGTCGCTCGTACCCTCGATCAGCACCACGATCGGGACCGGCGAGCTCGCGGCGACCCGCGCGAGCACGGCGGCCGCGTCCTGCGGCGCGCCGAGGTCGGCGACGACGGCGTGCGGGTTGATCATGTCGAGGAGGTCGATCGCCTGCTTGGCGTCCCACGCGAGCGACACCGAGGTTCCTTGGCGGACGAGCGCCTGGCGGAGGCTCAGGAGCGCGTCGACGTCGGCGCCAACGGTGACGACGCGGGCCTTCGCCGGCGCGAGGGCGCCGAGCGCCGCGACGATCGCGTCGGGCACGAGCGGACGGCTCGTGGGCTCGACGCGGCCGAGCGGCAGCGCGCGATCCGCCCCACTGGCCGCCACGTAGCCGAAGATCTGCGTCGCCGCCGTGCGCACGCGGATCGCGAGGAGCGCCTTCATCGCTCCCGCGGCCGCCAGGTTCACGAGCAGGCGCCCCGGTCCGGCCGTGACGAGCTTCGCCACCGACTCGTCCGTCGGCGTCGCGATCACGAGGTCGGCGACACCCTCGGCCGCGCCGTTCCAGGCTCCCTCGTCGTCGAGCACCGCGACGATCGGCGAGACCGGCTCCGCGGCGCGCGGCGCGGCGAGGGCCGTTCCGAACCGGCTCGGCGACGCGGACGGCAGCGGCGGCCGGGGCGGTGCCGCGGGCGGCGGTGCCATGGAGCGCTGCGCCGCGGGCGGCACGCCGGCGCGCGGGCCGGTGTCGGAGGAACGTGGCGCGGCGGCCGCGTCGCGGACGGCTTCCGCCTCGGCGCGGGCCGCCTCCGCGTCGGTCCGCGCGGCTTCCGCCTCGGCGCGCGCCGCCTCGGCTTCACTCTGCGCGGCCTCAGCGGCGGCACGCGCCGACTCGACGGTCGCGATTTCGGTGCGGAGCGCCGTGGTCTCGCCCTCAAGTTCGGCGACCCGGGTCGCGAGCGCCTGCTCGCGCTCGCGGACCCCTGCGAGTGTCGTCTCGAGCCTCTCCTGAGCGGCCCGCGTTCCCGCAAGCTCGCCCGCGAGCCGATCGCGCTCACTCGCGGCGCTGCTCTCGGCCTCGCGCAGGCGACCGACGTCGCCCGCGAGCCCGTCTGCGCGCGCGGTCAGCGCGGCGACCTCGGCGCTCCGCTCGTCGCCGAGCGCCCGCAGGAACACCTCGGTCTCGGCGAGCCGGAGCGCCGTCGCCCATGCCTGGCCGCGGGTCTCCTGCAGCAGCGTCGCCGCGTCCTGCTCGCGCGTCCGCGCCGCTTCGAGCGCGTTCTTGAGCGCCTCTTCGAGATGGGTCTTGGCCGCCGCCGCCCCTTCGAGGTCGGCCGCGAGGCGATCACGCTCGGCCGAGAGCGCCGCGCCGCTCTCGCGTAGACGATCCGCGTCGGCCTCGAGCGTCTCGAGGCGCGCCGCCAGCGTCACGGCTTCGGCGACGCGCTCCTCGTGGAGCCCCGTGAGCCGCTGCTCGATCTCGACGAGGCGGGCTGCCGTCGTCCAATGGTGGGCGCGCGCCCCCGCGAGGTGCTCCTCCGCCTCGCGCTCCCGCTCGCGGCCGGCGTCGAGCGCGACCTGCAGCGCCTCCTCGAGGTGCACCTTCGCGGCGATCGCGCCTTCGAGATCGGCCGAGAGCCGATCGCACTCGGCGCCGACGCTGGCGTGCGCCTCGCGCAGCTGATCGGAAGCGACGAGGAAGGTCTCGAGCCGGGCGTTCAGGCGCACCACCTGCGCGGCGTGCTCGTCGTCGCGGAGGGCGAGCGTCGCTTCGGACTGCTCGAGACGAAGCGCCAGATCCCAGGCGTGGCCGCGCGTCTCGTGGAGGTCGGCGGCGCGTCCCCGCGTGTCGTCGAGCGCCTCCGCGAGGGCGCGCTCGAGGAGCGTCCTCCCCGCCGCGGCCCCCTCGAGGTCGGCCGTGAGCCGATCCTGCTCGGCGCGGAGGCTCGCGAGCGCCTCGCGCTGCCCGTCGAGCGCGCCGACGACCTCGCGGAGGCGGTCGTCGCGGAGTGCGACCTCGCTGACCAAGCGCTCGTCGAGCGCGCGCAGCATCGCCTCGCGTTCGGTCGCGAGCGCGGCCTGCGTTTCGGCCGCGGCGAGCGCCGTCCGCTCGCGCTCCCGGCTCTCCTCGATCGCCTGCTGAAAGGAGCGTTCGAGATGCGCCTTCGCCGCGTCCGTACCCGCGAGATCGGCGGCGAGCCGGTCGCGCGCGGCGCCGAGCGCGGACTGCGCGGCACGCTGGCGTTCGGTCTCGGCGACGAGCTCGTCGACGCGCGCGGCGAGGGTCGCGAGCTCGCCGGCGGACGCCTCCCGCAGGGCGGCGAGCTCGGTCGCCCGCTCGGCAACCCGCGCCTCGGCCGCGGCGCTCCGCTCGAGCGCCGCGTCGGCCGCCTGCCGCCGCGCCGCCGCATCGGCGAGCGCGGTCGCGAGCGCGTCGTCGACGCGCGCCTTCGCGGCCTCGGCGTCGGCGAGCTCGGCGGCGAGGTGGGCGCGCTCGGCCGCGGTCGCCGCGGCGGCATCGCGGAGCGCCGCGTGCTCCGCGCCGACACGTGCGAGCGCGGCGCGGAGCGCCGCCGTTTCACCGCTCGCCTCGTCGCGAACGCGGCCGAGCGTCCGTTCGGCGTCGGCGAGGCGCGCGGCGACGTCGTCCGCAGCGCGACCGGCAACGTCGGCGCGGGCGTGCGCCTCGTCGCGCGCCCGGAGCGCGGCGTCCGCCTCGTCGCGCAGGAGGGCGTGGTCGGCGCGCAGGGCCGCGAGCTCCACGGCCGCACGCTCTCCGCTCGACGCGACCGCGGCGAGTTCGCTCCGCGCGCCCGCGAGGTCCGCGAGGACGCGGTCGCGGCTTTCCTCGGCGGCGCGTGCGGCGTCGAGCGCTCGTTGCAGATCCTCTCCGACGCGCCCGAGGTCGTGCGACGCCGCTGCCTCGAGCGCCTCGCGGGCGCGTTGCTCGCGCGTCGCCGCCGCTTGCGCCTCGCCGAGCCGTGCACGCAACCCCTCGAGCTCCCGGGCATGCTCGACGCGGCGGCCTTCCTCCTCGTGTGCGAGACGCATCGCCGTCGCCTCGGCAGCCCGCGCCGCGTCGCGCGCGGCGGCGTCGCGCTCGGCGGCGAGGCGCGCGCTCGTCTCCTCGGCGACCCGCCGCGCTTCGCCCGCCTCGGCGAGCGCCGCCGCGAGCTCGTCCGCTCGCGCCGCGTCGGTGCGGGCCGAGGAGAGGGCGGCGGCGAGGCGCGCGTTCTCCTCGCCGGTGCTGGCGCGGAGCTCGGCGAGGGCCGCGTCGCGCATGCGGACCGCCTCGGCCTCGCGGTCGGCGAGGCGACTCTCGACGGCGGCGCGCGCGCTCCGCTCCTCGTGCGCGTGCGCCTCCGCCTCGGCGAGGCGCGCGGTCAGGGCGTGGACCTCCGCCGCCAGCGCGGCCGCCCGCGACTCGCTCTCGCTCGCGACCTCCGGGAGGCGCGCCGCCGCGCGCCGCGCATCGTCGAGCTGCTGGCCGAGCCGGGCCGCCTCGGCGAAAGCGGCGTCCCGTGCTTCCATGAGGCCGCGGATCGTATCGCGCAGCGCCCCCAGCTCGCGCTGCGCCTCCGCGCCGGTCTCGCCGAGCCGCGTCTCGAGCGCCTCCCGCGCCCGGTGCTCGTGGGCGGCGCCGGCCTCGGCCTCCGCGAGGCGCGTGTGGAGACGGTCGATCTCGGCGGTGAGCTCTCCCCAGCGCGCGGCGGCCTGCTCGATGCGCTCCGGATCCTGCGCGGCCGCGAGGCGAAGGCGCTCGACCTCGGCGCCGAGCCGCGCCGCCTCCGCGACGGCGGCCGCGCGGCCCCGCTCCGCCTCGCGCGCGGCGTCGAGGACGCGGCGCAGCTCCTGCTGCCCCGACGTGACGCCGCCGCTCAGCCGCGCCTCGAGCTCCTCGCGGGCGCGGTGCTGGTGCGCGGCGCCGGCCTCGGCCTCGGCGACGCGGGTCCGCAGGCGATCGATCTCGGCCGCGAGCTCGACGACCCGCGCGTCGACCTCCTCGCTCGTGCCCGGCGCGAGCGCCGCCCGCACCTCGGCCTGCTCGAGCGCGACCCGCAGGCGCGCCGTGTCGGCGACGGCCGTCGCCCGCGCCTCTTCCGCCTCGCGTGCCGCCTCGAGCGCACGGCGAAGCTCCTGTTGGGCCGCGGCGACGCCCTGAGCGAGCCGGGTCTCGAGCTCGTCCCGGGCGCGGTGCTCGTGCGCGGCGCCGGCTTCCGCCTCGGCCAGCCTGGCCCGCAGGCGGTCGATCTCGGCGAGGAGCGGACCGATGCGTTCGTCGCGCTGCTCGGGATCGGCGGGCCCCGGGATGCTCTCGAGGCGGGCGAGTTCGAGCTCGCTCCTGAGGCGGGTCGCCTCCGCGAGTGCCGCGAGCCGCTGGCGGTCGGCGTCGCGCGCCGCGGCGAGCGCCTGGCGCAACTCGTGCTGCCCGGCGTTCAGCCCACCCGCGAGCCGCCCTTCGAGCTCCTCGCGGGCACGCTGCTCGTGTGCCGCTCCGGCCTCCGCCTCGGCGAGCTTCGCCCGCAACCGGTCGACCTCGACCGCGAGGTCGGCGGCGCGCCCGTCGTCCTCGCGCGTCGGCGCGGACGCCTGCGCTGCCTCCATACGGGCGCGCTCGAGCTCCGCCCGCAGCCGCGCGCTCTCCGCGAGCGCCGCCATGCGGCCGTTCTCGGCCTCGCGGACCGCATCCTGCGCACGCTGCAGCTCGACGCGGCCCGCCGAGGCGCCGCCGGCGAGCCGCGCTTCGATCTCTTCCCGCGTTCGGCGCTCGCGAGCCTCGGCCGCCTCGACATCGCCGAGCCTCGCGCGCAGTCGATCGAGCTCGGCACGAAGCTCGGCGGTGCGCGTGCCCTCGGCGGCCTGCGCGGCGGCAAGCGCCTTCACGAGGCGATCGCGCTCCTGCTCGACACGCGCCAGCGCCGCAACGTCCGTGGCGGTCGCCGGACGCGGCGCCGCGGGCGGCGACGACCTCGCGGAACGCGCGGCGGGGGCGCCGCTCGCCGCCCCGGCGTTGCTCGCCGGCGTCGGACCCGGCGCGGTCGCCGGGGTGGGATTCCGGTTCTCGGCGTGGCGGCGGGTCGCCTCGATGACGCGGGCGACCTCCTTGAGAGGGCCCTCGACGGCGTGCAGTTGCCGCTCGGCGAAGGTGCGCGGGCGGAGCGCCACGAGGACGAGGCTCGCAAGCGGTTTCTGATCGCTGTAGAGCGGCAGGCAGACCACCGCGCTCATCTCGCTCGACTCCTCGACGAGCGGCGGCACGAAGCGGTTCTGGGCCGCGTTCTCGATCAGGTACGCGCGGCCGTTCACCAGGCCGTGCATGGGCATCTCCCACGCGTCGGCTTCGCCCTTGCGAATGATGCGGAGGCGGCGGCAGCCCTCGTCGGAAAGCCCCGCTTCGGCCGCGAGGCGGAGGAGCCGCTGGCGCACGTCGTAGAGGCAGATGGCGCCCGCGGCCGCGCCGATCGACTCGATGATCGCACGCAGCATCGGCTCGAGCGCGTCCTCGGGCGAGGGCACCTCGGCCGCGATCGCTCGCAGGCGCGTCGTCAGCTGATCCTCGCCGCGCGGCGCCTCGGCGGCGTGCCAGGGCCGCTTGGGGGGAGCGGACAGACTGCCGGCGTCGGACGCGAATCCCACGGCCTGAGAATCTGCAACGCGTGTGCCCGCGGCTTCGGCCAGGATTCCGCTTCGCCGGCGGCGGAGCAGCAGCACAAAAACGACGCCGCCGACATCTCCGTGTCGGGCGCCGCGCGCACCCGCTCACGAGGATGCGACGACAGATCGCAAAGGCTCAGGAGGCGGCGCACACGTCCGGATCGACGCGCCCGGACGCCGGCCGACCGCCTGCGCGGAGTTCGACGATGCGGGGAGCGGACCGATCCGCATCCGGCCCGCTCCCGTGCTTACTTCATTGCAGATACGGGCGCGCCGCGGCGAACGCCTCGCGAGCGTCGTGGGCGCGTCTGATCTCGAGGACGTCCTCGAGCTTCCGGAGCTGCAGGATCATCTGATCGAGGCGGTCGTCATCGTGGACGAGAAGCAGGATGGCGCTCCGGCTGGCGTCGCCGACCGGGAGGCAGAGGATGCCCTCCACGTTGAAGGCGCGGCGCGCGAAGAGACCGCAGACGTGGGACATCACGCCAGGATGGTTCCGCACGCACAGGCGGAGCACGACGTCAGCATTCGCTCGCATGGCGCGCTCCTCCGATCATGTCGCGATTGGCGCCGCCGGGCGGCACCATCGGGTAGACGTTCTCGGCCGCGTCGATCGGCACGTTGACGAGGCCGGGGCCGGGCTCGGCGAGCGCGCGTGCGAGCGTCGCGCGGGGATCCGCGGCGTCGCCGAGATCCCACGCGCGGACGCCGAAGCCGCGCGCGATGGTGACGAAGTCGGGCTCGGCGTGGAAACGCGAGGCGTGGTAGCGGCCGCCGTAGAAGAGCTCCTGCTGCTGGCGGACAAGACCGAGGTGCGCGTTGTTGAGGAGCACGATCTTCACGTCGACGTTCTCCTCGACCGCCGTCGCGAGCTCCTGCAGGTTCATGAGGAGGCTACCGTCGCCGCTGAAACAGATCACAGGGCGCCCCGGCGCGGCGAGCGCGGCGCCGATCGCTGCCGGGAGGCCGAAGCCCATGGTGCCGAGCCCGCCCGAGGTGAGCCACTGGCGCGGGCGCGTGCAGGGAAACGCTTGCGCCGCCCACATCTGATGCTGGCCGACGTCGGTCGTGACGATCGCGTCCGGCGGCAGCACCGCGGCGGTGTGCCGGATGATGCCGTACGGATCGAGCGGGTCGTCCGGTGCGCGCATGACGAGCGGATGCTCGGCGCGGAGCCGGGCGATCCGCCGCGTCCACGCGGGGCGCGACGCCGGGGCCACGGCGCACGCGAGCGCGCGCAGCGTCGCGCCCACGTCCGCGCGGATACCGAGAGTCGGTGTCTTGATCTTGCCGAGCTCGCTCGCGTCGACGTCGACGTGGATGATGCGGGCGCCGGGACAGAACTCCGCCGCCTTCCCGGTCGCGCGGTCGTCGAAGCGGATGCCGAGCCCGACCAGCAGGTCGCACTCCTCGAGGATCAGGTTGGTGGAACGGGCGGCGTGCATGCCGACCATGCCGAGGAAGCGCGGATGATCGTACGGCAACGCGCCGAGGCCGAGGAGCGTCGCCGCGGTCGGGAGCGCGGCCTTGTCGACGAAGCGGCGGAGCGTCTGCGCCGCCTCGGCGGCGATGACGCCGGCGCCGACGAGCAGGACCGGCCGGTCGGCCGCGTCGATCATGGCCGCGGCGCGCGCGACGTCCTCGGCGCGCGGCGCCGGCAGGGGATCGGCGCGGCCCGGCGCCGGCAGAATGTCGATGTCGATGGCTTCGTTCTGCACGTCCTTCGGGACGTCGATCACGACCGGGCCCGGCCGACCCGACGCCGCGATGCGGAACGCGTCGGGCACCACGTCGAGCAGCTCGGCCGCCGAGCGCACGAGGAAGTTGTGCTTGGTGATCGGCACCGTGAGCCCGTAGGTGTCGATCTCCTGGAACGCGTCGGTGCCGATCATCGCGCGCGGCACCTGGCCCGTGACGGCGACGAGCGGGACCGAGTCGAGCTTGGCGTCGGCGATCGCGGTCAGGAGGTTCGTGGCGCCGGGACCCGACGTGCCGAAGCAGACCGCCGGTCGGCCGGTCACGCGCGCCATTCCCTGCGCGATGAAGCCCGCGCCCTGCTCGTGGCGCGCGAGCACGTGACGGATGCCGCTCGCGCCGAGCGCGTCGTAGAGCGGTAGATTGCAGCCGCCGGGAATGCCGGCGATCGTGCCGACGTCCTGGCGCTCGAGGAGGCGGAGCGTCAGTTCCGCGCCCGTCATTCTCTTCATGGGAGCCTCTCCTTTTCGGACCTGCTCCCTGACGGCCTCCGGCTCGGAAACGGGGGCCAGAAAAACGAAACCCCCGCTCGGCCTTCGCGCCGGCAGGGGTTGGAAGTTGCGTTGAACAGTCCCCGCTAGGACGCGCCGGCCTCGACGACCGATACGACGACCACGACGACGACAGCGACGCTGCGGAACGCGAACTGGTCGTGGTGGGCGGGATACATCGGCACCGAAGCTACTATGCGCGCGGGACGAGAGGCAACCGCGTTTTCCCGGTCGCGTGCGACTTTCTGCTTGCCTCGCGCTGATCCTCGGTGCTAACGCGACCGCCCAGTAGCTCCGCAGCACGCGCACCACACGCTGAGCGCTCCGCGCACCATCGCACCTCAAGAGCGTCGAACAATCATCACGGGCAATGCGGGCCGTCGTCGACGGTCCGAGAGGCGAGGGCGCTGTCGGGACACCGGCGGTAGCTTCGCGAGCGCCCGCGCACATCGCGGCGAAGCAGGAGGAGACGATGGCGACGATGGTCGCGATCTCGAGAAGAACGTTCGCGCGGGTGATGTGGCTCGCTGCGGTGACGGCCGCGGCGCTCCTGTCGGCCGGGGAGGCCCCCGCCATCGAAGCGCAGGACGAATGCATCAACGCCGCGCCCATGAGCAGCGTACGCTTCGAGGAGGTCGTCGACACGACGATGGCCACCACGGGCGTCGAAGACCCGCTACAGTCGTGCTCGACCAGCGGGCCGAATCGGAACGCAAACAGCGTCTGGTATCGCTACGTCGCGCCCGCGACCGGCACGCTCACCGTCGCCGCGGCGACGACGCCCTTCCCCGGTAATCCCCCGACCGTCGTCACGGTCTACACGGGCGGGTGCGCGAACCTGCAGGAGATCGCGTGCGCCGACAACCCGCTGCGGGGCGACACTGCGGTCGAGGCTCGCGTGAGCGCGAGAAGCACCTACTGGATCGAGATCGCGACCGAGGCCGGCACCAATGGCGGAGTCATGACCGTGACGATGGCGCTCGACCCCGACAGTCCGATCTGTCCGATCGGGGGCGGCACGTTCCTGAAGGGCGCCGTCAACCTGGTCGGCGTCGGGGTGCCCTACGGCAACGAGCGCCTGAAGATCACCGCGCGCCTCCTCTTTCCGGAGCCCCTTCCGCAGCGGGCGATCGACGGCCTGCAGCTACTGCTCGACAGCTTCGTCCCGGAGTACGCGTCGCTCGCCGAATGGTCGGCACGCACGATCGTCATCCCGGGCGGCGGACCGGGGACGGGATGCGACCCGCGCGACGGATGGACCGCGTCGAAGAACGGGGCCAGCCGACGCTATCGCAATCACTCGAACGCCCTGCCGCCCGCGTGCGAGCGCGGCTCCGCCAACGGCCTCAAGGAAGTGCGCCTGCTGCGGAAGTCGGTCGACTGGCGCGTCGTCGACGTGAAGGTGCGGGCCAAGGACATGCGGCTGCCGAACCCGCCGTCGTTCGAGCCCGGCCCCGACGCGCTCGTGTGGCTCTCGACGACGATCGGCGTAACGCTCGGGCCCGAGAACGCCAACCGGTGCGCCAACACGCGACCGCCGCTCGTGTGCGTCCACAACGTCAAGGGTACGGCGATCACCTGCAAGCTGCTCTGACCGCCGGCGGCGGACAAGGCATGGGGCGTATGTTCGTTGCCACCATCCGGTCGCGCCCGGGCCGCCTTCGGAGAGGAGACCTCGTGATCGTTCGAGGCTCCCAAGTAGAGAGCGGGCGACCGGGAGCGAACCGGCGACGTCCCGCTTGGGAAGCTACGGAAGCGGGCGCGGTGAAGTCGTTGAAATGGCGTGATTTTCGCGTAATTTCAGCAGCTTGATCCGCCCACTTCCCCAATTGTCCCGATTTGACCCCGTCCAACCCCGAAAACCCGGAACGGTTCCGGGTCACCCCTGGCCTTCCGACTAGCATTTCAGTACATACCGAAAATACGGTTCGACTGGGACGAGCGGAAGGCGGCGGTGAACCGGGCGAAGCACGGCATCTCGTTCGCCGAAGCCATTACGGCCTTTGATGATCCCTTCGCTCTCGTCGCACCCGACGCCGCCCACTCGACACCGCAAGAAGAACGGCGATGGCTGATCGGCGAATCCGACTCCGGCGTCCTCGTAGTGGTCTTCACGATTCGCCACCCCGGTAACGTCCATCGACTCATCAGCGCGAGGCCAGCGAAAGGAGCGCCAACGATATGTCGACAGCAAAGAGCTTCCTCTTTGAGAAGGCGCGACGTGTGACCGCCCGCGAGACCGAGGCGGCGCGCAAGGCGATCGAAAAGAAGCTCGGGGCGAAGCGACCCCGACGGGGCCGACCTTCCAAAGGCGCGGCGAAGTATCAGCCGGTCTCGATACGCCTGAGCCCGAAGGTACTGATCTGGGCCAAGCAGGAGGCCAGGCGCCGAGGGGTGGGGTACCAGACCGTAATCAACGAGACGCTGCTCAAGGCGAGCGCCCGAGTGCTTCTTCGAGAGCGGGCGACCGGGGTCGAACCGGCGACGTCCAGCTTGGAAAGGAGATGAAAGCGAAATTCCAAGACTGAGCCTGCCCCGGTTTTGTGGACACCACGGAGCGGCGCACCCAGCGCGTCGATGAAGCGTTGCTGTGTTGGCGATCTTCGAGAAGCGCAGAAATTTAGACACGAGCTCGAGGACGGTACCGGGTGCGCGCGTGGTTGAGGCCCCTCACGTCCTCGGGTAAAGCGCGCGCTCGCTGACACGGTGCAAGGCGA
>JADLHM010000091.1 GCA_020848745.1 Deltaproteobacteria bacterium
GAGGTAGTTGCCGAGGCTGTCGGGCGACAGACCGGGCAGCGCCAGGGCTGGAAGGCGCAGTTCACTGGCCATCACGCACCTCGCTGGGCTTGGTGCTCGCGCTCGGCTGCGCGCTCGCGCGCCAGTCGGCGATGCGGACGAGCGCCTCGAGATACGCCAGCGCGAAGGGGCCGAGCTGACGCGGTTCGGACTCCGGCACGACGCCGGCGTCGCTTTTCTCCTCTGGTCGCCACGGGCCGAGCAGGTCAGCCACGAGACCCGTCCAACCGTGCCCCGTCAGTACGAACTCGTCACCGTCCCATCGCCCATCTGCGCCGTCCTTCGCGATCGAGAAGTCGAGCGGCCACTCCTCGTTGTCGACCTTCAACGCGCTCGGCTCGCTTCGCACACCGAACACATCGTCGCCTTCGCCCGTTGTCGAGCGCATCACGGTGCGTGCCTTCCCGTGGTGCGTGGCCGCCAAGTAGACCGCGAGCGCCGGATACGGCTTCGTCTCGCTGTCATTGTACTTCCGCCACATCGCAAGCGCAGAGGCGACCTCGTGGCGAAGCCCGGGGCGGAACTGGAGATGCCCGGCCCAGCGAACGCCGGTGACAGCGCGTAGCGCCTTCAGCTCGGCGTTGCTGAGCTTGTCGTCGATCGCCCACCGAAGACGCACAACGTCTTCACGACCGCGGCGCCGCGTCTGCTCCGGCAACTCACGCGCCTGCGCCCGGAGCCTCGCGAACTCTGCGCGGGTGGCGGAGACATCCCCCACGACATCGGCGGCGACGACGCGCGGGCTCTTCGCGAGCAGCGCGTCGGGAATGCCGGAGCGATCAGGCAACGCTGCCTGCCACTGCGGATGCGCCTTACCGAGGTCATGGAGCCCTGACGCCTCCACGACGGCCGTCCTCGTGTCGCCGGTCAGCGAGAGCGCGGTGCTCAGTTTCTCGGCCGCGTCTCTCGCATCCTTGAGGTGGACATCGAGCGTCGACCAGTACCCAGCTTCAGTCCACGCATCATCTCGCAGCGTCGCGCCACGCCCGGCACGCGGCACTTCGGCGAGCACGTTTGACTTGTCGCCCGTCCAACCTTCGGTCGCGTCGTAGCCGCCGACCTCTCGTTTGAGCATCACGAGCATCCCGGGCCGGATATCCCAGTGGTTCACACGCTCCCAGCGATCCGCCTCGTCATCCCAGAGCCAGGCCTTGGCCTTGCTGCTCTCGATCATCTTCTGCACGCGAACGAACGAAACCGGGCAGCCTTCCCTCGCAGGTTCCAGCAGCGGGCCGTCGAGATCCTCGCCGCGAGGAGGTCTATCGCCAGACCAGTCGCGCCAGAAGACCGTCACGTCGAGATCGGGATCGGTGCCGCGCACGAAGGCGCTGACATCGGTAAAGCCGCCGTGAACGTCGCGCTCCGTCGAGAAGAGCCCGTGGACGTCGAGAGCGCGTGGCAGCGGGCTCGGTTTCGGCTGCAGGGCCTCGGTGACTTCCTTCTGCTTGCTCGCGTTCAAGCCCGCAATGGCCTCGGAGAACGCGTTGTTTTGAGAGAGCGGGGCGAAGGCGTCGACGAGCTTCTTGGCGCGTTCGATGTCGGTGGTTTCGTAGGGGCCGATGCGCTCGACCTTCTTGTTTCCGCCTTCCTTCGGCGTCTCCCAGACCCAAGCCTGAGGGTCCTGGTCGTCGCCCTTGCGGTTCAGGCGACCAAGACGCTGGAGCATCGACGGCCACGGGGCGAGCTCGGTCCAGAGACGGTGCGCCGAGATGTCCACGCCCGCCTCGACCACCTGCGTACTGACGCAAATGAGCCCAGGATCGTCCTCCGGCAGCTTGCCTGCCTTTCGGTTGGTGTCGAACTCGAGCAGTCGCTGCTCATGTCGAGCGCGATCCTCGCGCCGGAACCGCGCGGTAAGCAGAACCTTGTGACCCACCGACAAGAGCGCACGGAACACGTCGCGCGCCATGTCGACCGTGTTGCAGATGACGAGGGAGAGTGTTCCCGCCGCGTGCTGCTCCACCACGGCCTTGGCGAGGGCCTCGGGCATGACCGCTCCGGGCTTCGTGGCGGCCCGCTCCTTCGCATCGGTGGTCTTTGCGTCGGACGCCGTCGGTTGCCACCACGCGACGGGGCGCTTCGCGTCTCGCCACCACTCAAGGTTCTGGTCGTTCTCGAGCGTGGCCGTCAGCTTCCCCTCGAATGCGATCTGCTCCGGCGACGCTTCGCCAAGCCCCTCGCGCGTTCGATCGGTGGTGCTCAGAAACGACGCGCCGACCGTGGCGCTCATCCACGTCGTCAGGCACGGCTTTAGCGACGGAAACCGCTTCCTTCGCATCCAGTCGAGCTGCGAGGTGGTCCACAAGCCCGGCCCCATGAGTTGGACCTCGTCGACGATCCATCGGCAGTCGTTGTTGAGGAGGCCGAAGTGGACCGACCACTCGAAGCGACTCATGGCATAGCCGCGGTTCAGCGCGCGCGAGAGGAGCTGGTCCTGCGTGCCAACGAGCACCCACGGCTTGTCGGGGTGGCGAACCCAATCGTCCTCGACCGCACCGCCCATGAGCTGATGGACGCGAACGTCGATCCCAGGCTTCGTGGCCTCGAGCGCGTCGAAGGAGGCCTTCAGGCGCTGCACTGTCTGCGTCACGAGGCTGCGCATCGGCAGGCAGACCACGAGGTGCAGGGGCTCGGGCTTCATGTCGACGAGTAGCCGCCACGCCCACGCCAGCGCGACCTCCGTCTTCCCAAGCCCCGTCGGAACGGGAAGCACATCCGGCAAGCCATCGAGGGCAACCTGCACCTGCCAGCCGTAGGGCGTGAAGCCGCCGGTGGCGATCTCGAAGAAGTCCCGGAAGGATGCCTCGCGTTCACTCGCCATCACGTCCCCCCATGAGCAGAATGCCTCCGGGTTCGTCTGACTTCGAGGCTCACGTCCTCTCCCTCGCCCCGAATCCAATCCGCCGTCGCTGCTTCGGATCCGGCGGCGTCATGAGCTCACGAATTGCATCGAATACCGCCTTGAACTGCCGATCGTACTTGCGCTCGAGCGCGTCGAGCTTGCGGGCGAGGTCCTCGTGTGTGGCCAGCAGCCGCCGCAGCTTCACGAACGTACGCATGATCTGAATGTTGACGCGAACTGCCCGATCGCTGCGGAGGACCGTCGAGAGCATCGCCACGCCCTGCTCGGTGAAAGCGTAGGGCGGATAGCGACGCCCTCCCCGCGAACTTGAGGTCACAATCTGTGACCTCAAGTCGTCGAACTCGTCCTTCGTTAGGCGAAACATGAAGTCGGAAGGAAATCTCGTCAGGTTTCGTTTGACCGCCTGCACGAGCACCTTGGTTTCGACGCCGTAGAGCGTGGCCAGGTCGCTGTCGAGCATGACCTTGTGCTTACGGATGAGCAGAATGGCCTGCTCGATCCGCTCCATCGGCAGGAGCCCGGCCTTCATTCCCTCACCTCACACGGCATCCGCGGGTCCGAAGCGACCGGATGCCGCAGATGCCCGCAGAAGCCCCCGCTCTCCCGTCATGATCGACTGGCACTCGTGCATCGGAACAACCGGTATCGTCAACAACCTTCGCACGATTCATTGCCTTGATCTGGCGCACCGACAGCGGCTGCCACGCGAAGCTCGCACTCACGGCTCGTTGCGCCCGACCAGCCTCGCCCGCCGTAGCCGCTCGACGAAGCTCGGCTTCCTCGCGTGATCCTCGCGGAGACGCTCGATCCGACGCCGCGTCTCGGCCGCACGCCCGACACTTGCGGCGACCTCGCGCAGATCCCGCAGCAGCTGAACGGCTTCGTCGTACGCGGAGGGCTGGCGGGTCGCGATCAGCGCCGCGATCTTCCGCCACGCCGCGGGCTCGCGCTTCGCGAGATCCTTCAAGTACTTCTCGCGAGCAATCGCCGACTCGGCGAGCTTCAGACGGAGGAGGCGTGTGAAATTGTCATTTTGTAGAGGACAGTTTGTCGCACATTCGTCCTTTCGAGAAGGACATATACCCAGACCTACCCGCTCGCCGACTCCAGCAACCACTCGTACGCCGGCAGCACCTCCACCCCCGGCGGCGCGCTCCGCGGCACCGCATCACGATCGAGCACTAGGAGCCGCCGCGGCACACGGCGGTGTTCCTTCCCCGCGGCCGTGAGGCCGCGGAGCTCTCGGGACAGGGTCGCCGCATCCGAAACGTCGGCACACACCTGAAGGAGCTCCGCACCGCGCGATGGATACCGCGCGAGGAAGTCGATCTCGAGGCCGTCCTCGGTTCTGACGTAGCCGACCTCGGCACCGCGCCGCTCGAGCTCGTTCATGATCGCCGTCTCGAGCGCGTGCCCGAGGTTCGCGCGGCCGCTCGCGTCGAATGCGCGGATCAAGCCCGGGTCAGACGGGTAGACCTTCCGCGGATTCGAATTGCGCCGACGCTCGGACTCGGTGGCGAGCGGCAGCGCGCTCAGCAGGAACGCGTCGACGAGATGCCCCAACATGGCGTGCACGACGTCCTTCGCAACGCCGAGCCCCTGCGACCGGAGGTCACCATGCAGGCGGTGCACGCTGAAGTTGCCGGCCGGATTCCGCAGACAGTGCCGTACGAGCCAGCGGAGCGCTTCGACCTGCGAGACCTTGTAGCGCTCAACGACGTCCCGGAAGAGCACCGTGTCGACGTACCCCTGGAGCAGCTCGATGCGGGTAGGTGCGTCGAGACCCTGCGCTTCCGGAAACCCGCCTTCGACGAGGTACTCGCGGAACCGCTTCTCGACGAGCGAGCGTTCTTCGGGAAGCGGACGCCAGACGGCCGCGGGCTCCTCCCCGCGGTAGCGCAGGTACTCCCGGAAGCTGAACGGGCGAATGACCGTCGCCATGCCTCGCCCGCGGAGCGACGTGTGGACCTCGCGTGAGAGCATGTGCGCCGACGAGCCGGATACGACGATCTCGCATCGCTCGGTATCGAGCACCCGGCGTGCGAAGCGATCCCATCCGGGGACGAGCTGGATCTCGTCGAGGAACCACGACACGGTTTCACGCCTCCGCAGCGCCGGATGGCGGCGATAGTATTCTTCGAGCAGGAACCCGAGCTGCTCGCTCGCGATCCCGGCCAGACGGTCGTCGTCGAACCCGATGTAGAGGGCGCGCTCCGGCGGCGCGGCGGTACGCCGCTCTCGAAGAAGCTGATGCAGAAACGTCGTCTTTCCGGCACGACGCATCCCGATCACCGAGTGGACCTTGCCTCGAATGGTTGGCAGCCGGGCATCCCGCCGTGTCCACATCTCCTCGATGGACTCGGCGCGGAGCGCGAGATTCAGCTTGTCCGCCAGAATCGGGTGGAGCGTCATGGGCACACTATCCGGCATAGGTGTCCTCCACACAAGGACACATTCTTCTGAATCCGTCCTTCCAGGAGATCCAGGTGCAGGTGCCTTCCGTGAGCGCACGGACCAGTGGCATCTGGGCTGTTGTCGACGGCCGGGCCTCTTCTATATGATTTTCCCATGGCAAATCGGATTCGAGTCACGGCGACGGAAGCGGCCCGTGACTTCTCGCGGCTGCTCGATCGCATCGCTGGCGGCACCGAAGCCGTGATCGAACGGCATGCCGAGCCCGTCGCCGTGTTGTCACCGGCAGAACGCGCACCTCGAAGGCTCTCCGAATGCATTTCGACACGCCTCGCAGGCCCGTCCGTGGCTCCGGACGACGCGTTCGCGGCGGACCTCGCCGAGATCATCCGCACCGCCGCTCCGGACGAACCTCCGTCGTGGGACTGATTCTCGATTCCACGGTGTTCATCGACGCCGAGCGCCGCGGTCAGACGGTGGTCATGACGCTCGAGCGCCTGGCGCGACGATTCAAGGACGTCGACGTCGCCATCTCGGTCGTCACCGCCGCCGAGCTCGTCCATGGGGTGTGGCGAGCGTCCGATGCTTCCCTCCGCGCCCGCAGAGAGGCCTTCGTCGAAGAAGTCTTCGCGCGCGTCCCTGCCCGGCCGCTCGGGCTCGCCGTGGCCCGTATCGTCGGACGCATCGACGCCGAGGCCCGCCGGAAGGGAACGACCCTCCCCATGGCCGATCTCTGGATCGGAGCCACCGCACTCGACCTCGGGTTCGCCGTTGCAACGGCCAATGTTCGGCATTTCCGCCTCGTGCCGCGCCTCAAAGTTCGCGTCGTGCATTGAAGCGTGTCGGCGGCCGCGCCCGCAGATTCGGGCTATGGCGCTGATGTCCGGCCGCGCTACACTCCACCGTTCCTCGCCACGCGCCGCGGAGGTTCTGCCATGCGCAACACCTTCCTCGTCTGCTACGACATCTGCGACGACAAACGCCTCCGCACCGTCTTCAAGACGATGCGCGACTTCGGCGACCACCTCCAGTACTCGATCTTCGAGTGTCAGTTCACGCCGTCCGACCTCGTGCGCTGCCGCCACGCGCTCGGGAAGATCATCCACCACAAGGAAGACCAGGTGCTGTTCGTCGACCTCGGGCCCGTCGAGGGCCGGGGCGACCGGGTCATCACCGCGCTCGGCATCCCCTACTCCGTGATCGACAGCCCGTGCATCGTCGTCGACGGCGAGCCGGAATCGTGAAGCAACGATGAGCGAACCAGCTGCCACACCGCCGCCGCCGCCGACGCCGGCGCGCAAGGGGACGCGCCGCGTCACACGTCCCGTCGAGCTTCCCGACTACCTCCCGGCGCGCATGCTGAACGAGTTCGTCTACTGCCCGCGTCTCTTCTTCTACGAGTGGGTCGAGGGCGTGTTCGCGGCGAGCGCCGACACGCTCCAGGGAGCACTCCGCCACGAGAAGCTCGACGCCAAGACCGACGCGCTCCCGGCCCCCGAGAACGACGGCAAGATCCACTCCCGCTCCGTCATGCTTTCGAGCGAGACGCATCGCCTGATCGCCGGGATCGACCTCGTCGAGGGTGCGGCCGGTGTCGTAACCCCCGTCGACTACAAGAAGGGCCGTCCCCGCGACACCGACGACGGCCCCGAAGCGTGGCCCGCCGATCGCGCCCAGCTCTGCGCCCAGGCGCTCATCCTCCGCGACAACGGCTACCGCTGCGACGAGGCCGTCGCCTACTACGACGCGACCAAGCAGCGCGTCCGCGTGGCGATCGACGAGGCGCTGGTCACAGAGACAGTCCAGGCGATCGCGGCGGCGCGCGCGCTCGCGGCCGCAGGCACGATTCCGCCGCCGCTCATCGACAGTCCGAAGTGTCCGCGCTGCTCGCTCGTCGGCATCTGCCTTCCCGACGAAACGAGCTTCTGCGACGCGCTTCCCGCGCTCGCATCCGACGCTCAGCTCCTGCTGTTCGGCGACGACGTCGAACCGCTCGACCGCCTGGTCGCCAGGACGGTGGCGACGTCGGAAGAAAATGTTCGCCGCCTCATCCCCGCGCGCGACGACCTCCGCCCGCTCTACGTCACCGGCCACGGACTCATCGTCGGCAAACGCGGCGAGGTGCTCCAGATCCGCAATCGCGACAAGACCGTCCAGGAGGTCCGCGTCGGCGAGATCTCGCAGGTGAGCGTCTTCGGCAACGTGCAGCTCACGGCAGCGACGATCCAGGGCCTCTGCTGGGCCGAGAAGCCGATCGCGCACTTCTCCTACGGCGGCTGGTTCTACGGCCTCACCAACGGCCTCGGCTTGAAGAACGTCATGCTTCGGCGCGAGCAGTTCACCAAGGCACTCGACCCCGTGTTCTGTCGCGGCGTCGCGCGCAGCATGGTGGCGTCGAAGATCCGCAACCAGCGGACGCTGCTGCAGCGAAATCACCTGGAGCCGCCGACGGTCATCCTGCGTCAGCTCAAGCACTACGCCGATCTCGCCGGCAGCGCCGAGTCGCTCGACGAGCTGCTCGGGATCGAAGGCATCGCCGCCCGACTCTACTTCGAGCACTTCAACGGCATGCTGAAGATCGAGGCGGAAGGTGCCGGCGACGCCGCGCCCGAGTTCGTCTTGCAGCTCGACCATCGCAACCGTCGCCCGCCGCGCGACCCGGTCAATGCGCTCCTGTCCTTTGCCTACAGCTTGCTCAGCAAGGACCTCACGATCACCTGTCACGCCGTCGGCTTCGACCCGTTTCTCGGTTTCTACCACCAGCTCCGCTTCGGGCGGCCGGCTCTCGCGCTCGATCTCATGGAAGGCTTTCGCCCGCTCGTCGCCGATTCGACCGTCATCACCGCGATCAACACCCGCATGGTCCAGCCGAGCGACTTCATCCGCATCGGACCCGCGGTGTCGTTGACAGCCTCCGGTCGCAAGGGCTTCCTGCGCGCCTACGAGCAGCGCATGGACACCCTCGTCACGCATCCGTTGTTTGGGTACCGCGCCAACTACCGCCGGATCCTCGAGGTCCAGGCACGCCTGCTGGCGCGCGTCGTGACCGGCGAGATCGCAACGTATCCGGGCTTCGAGACACGCTGACGGTCGCGAGCGCCGACGTGTCGTCGAATCCCCGGGACCCGCTCGCACGCAGTAAACCTCTGGATCCGTTGCACCCCGAGCATCGCATGCGATATCGCCATGCGATCGTTGCCATGCGGCGCGGCACCGCTCGCAAACACGGCTCTGGTTCTTTGAAAACTCACCAGTTGAGTGAGACCCATTTCCGCGCTCGTCAGAGCGCGGCCCCATTGAAGCACCTTCGGGACGAGTACGAGTGCCAGCGTCACCATCGAATTTCCGCGCTCGTCAGAGCGCGGCCCCATTGAAGCCTCTCTTCTCTTCCTTTTCCCCGCCCGCCTGCCCCCTCATTTCCGCGCTCGTCAGAGCGCGGCCCCATTGAAGCGACCAAGCTCCGCGCGCGAGCTTCGGTGCGGCAGTCGGGATTTCCGCGCTCGTCAGAGCGCGGCCCCATTGAAGCTTTCAAGGGTTGATGCCCGAGAAGGACACGCGGTCGCATTTCCGCGCTCGTCAGAGCGCGGCCCCATTGAAGCGACTACCTGAACGAGATCACCTGGGCCGACGGCCGAGGATTTCCGCGCTCGTCAGAGCGCGGCCCCATTGAAGCCCGGTTGGTTTGCTTGCCTATAATGGATGGTTCCCGATTTCCGCGCTCGTCAGAGCGCGGCCCCATTGAAGCGAGATTGCCCGAAACAGCTTCAGATACCATGCGGTATTTCCGCGCTCGTCAGAGCGCGGCCCCATTGAAGCAATGAGGTGTCGAACTCATCGACACCGGGCATCGAATTTCCGCGCTCGTCAGAGCGCGGCCCCATTGAAGCAGCAACCTCGCGTACGCCGTTCCGCAGCACTGCGGCTATTTCCGCGCTCGTCAGAGCGCGGCCCCATTGAAGCCAATGCGAAATGACCCGGAACGTGCGCACCGGTTTCCGATTTCCGCGCTCGTCAGAGCGCGGCCCCATTGAAGCGCAGAAGCATCCCCGACTTGCACTCACTGGGTAAGTGTATTTCCGCGCTCGTCAGAGCGCGGCCCCATTGAAGCTTCTTCGCCTTCACAC